>NZ_JADQAH010000042.1:0-29078 GCF_022129225.1 Psychrobacter sp. Ps7
CGATGGCAGGTGTGGCACTTAAAAAAGGTCATTCTGCCTCAGTGATATTGATGGTAGATGCAGTACATTTGGCATTACCGAGCGCGTTAGATAAGGTCAATATTGGCGCACCATTTGAACCTGCGGGCGAATTGCTAGAAGCCTTTATCGAAAAAGGTGGTAACGTATTGGTCTGCGGCGCGTGTATGAAGCACAACGGCGTGGAAGAATCCGCAATCGATAAGCGCTTTGAAGTGATTAGCGGTGATGATGTGGTTGAGCTGCTGATGAATGCGAAAGGGTCGTTGCAGTTGAATTAATCGTTAAATTTAAGCTATAAGTTTATAAAAATAGGTCAGTTTTCTCAAATATATTGAAAAGGGTTATCAGTTCAAATTGATAACTCTTTTCAGTTTTTAATATAACCGTCTTTAATTTACTCTGCTGTCAACTCACTCGGCAAATGCTTTAGCAAGTGCTGGTGACTATCATGATTGAACTGTAAGTAGCTAAGAGCTCTTTCTTGAAAGTTGCCTATGTTGAAGTTTCTATTAGCTATAGTTTTTAAGCCTTTATCATTAATCACAAATAATGCCCTATCATAATCTTGACTATCTATAATATCTTGTAATTCAATTTCTCGAATATCATGCCACTTGTCGATATTGATATTATCCGTAAAATGGGAATAATGATTTTTGACATCGTCTCGTGTATTCCCTTTAGAAACATGAGAGCTTTTAAAATAGTAATTTATTTTGGCAGATATATAATTTGCGACTTGTAGCTCTTTAGTATTCGACAGCTTCTCTATTACCTCACTTTTTATAGTAGAAACCACATCTCCATCACACATCATCTGTCTACTAAAGTCTCTTAGAAAACCTTCGTCAAATAGTAAATTTTCAACTTCTGACACGTTCAATGAAAATACGTTTTGAGCTTGTAGACTTAATAACCTATCAGGATCATGATGATCTGAATCGATCAAACCGAATGATTCCGCTGTCCTGTTAGGTAGCTCATTAAATGCTTTCGTATAATTGATAACATCAAAGCATGTTTTAACTGGCGTGATAGTTAAGTTCGGTAATAAAAGATTATAAATTTTCTCATCGATTTTACCACTTTCGCTCTCACAGAATAGGATACGCTTACGACTGCCTAAAAGTTTTAAAAGTAAGGCTTCAGGAAGTTCATTACTTGGTATGTTTTCTATCTCCCATTTATCAGGATGATTGAAAGACTTTATCCATACTTTTTTAGCAGTGTTTCGGCTGGTAGCAAACTCTAAATCATGAGTAAGATAGACAAATATACAATCCTCTCGCTCTGTTTCTAGTATATCCCACAGCTTACTTAAAAGTGTTTTATGGAGATATATTTCTGGTTCATCAACAATAACAAAACCATCCTGAGGTGCTTGTAGTACATGAGCTATATAGTATAAAACAACTTTTTCACCATCACTCATTTGATACGCAGGATAACTATCTTCAGAAGTTAAAGACTTTAAATTAATATTAATACCATCAGAGCATTCTAGTACTCTATGTTCGATAAGTGAGTTCCAGATTTCTATAGTGTTAGTCAGTTTAGACCTAGGTAACTCGCAAGCCTCTCCGCTTCTCACAGACTGAACATATCTATTGTTTAACGTATTGTTCTCTGATAACAAATTGTTCAACAAAAATTTAAATTCGTCTTTAATTGCATTAGCTTCTGGAGAGTAGCTTTCATTGGAGTCCAGCTTAAATCTAGTAGATTTTTCATAAGATTGTGATTTATGTAGATCTCTTATAGTATCGTTTGGGTTAGTAATATTCTTAAAAACAGGAATAATTAACAATTTTTGAGCCGAAATTGTCATTGCTGATGTGGGTAAATATTCTTTTAATTTTGCCGACAAAGTAGATTTACCGCTGCCATTTGCTCCTATTGCTACGATATTATTGTTAAAAAAATTAAATTTAATAAATATATTTAGATTGAAAGTTGCAACCTTTGTATTAATTCCAAACTGAGACAAACCTTTATTAATATTAATTTTATAAAAATCTTTATGTATTTGAGATATTTCGAATTTAGTTGTGAGTTTAAACGATTGCATGATTTTAGAGCTATCAACTTGAAGCTGCTGCAGATAGTTCTCTTTTAAATGTTCATGCACATGTAAGGCTCCTTCTAATCTAGAGAAATAATTAAGAGCTTCTTCAAATGGTTGAATACTGATTTCACAGAACTCTGCTATTTCTTTGTATTTTTGAAGCTTGACTACGCTCTCGTCAACTAAGTTCAATAAAAGGTCATGACTTAACATTTTTAAAGATCCTATTTTTATGTATCAACACTTTAACAGCTCCAATAGCACAGTAAAATATTTTTTAACTACAAAATCCGTAGCCAAAACTCACCCCTTCTATTCAGCAACTAAATAAACACTATCCAACACACGCACCGCCTACCTCTGTTAAAGTAAGTGAGATAAAAAATCTAATAGAACAAAAAGGAAGCCCGTCATGACCTTACTGAATACCCTTAATTTAACCCATCCCATCGTGCAAGCACCGATGGCAGGCGCAACCACCCCTGAGCTGGCAGCGACGGTGAGTAACTTTGGTGGACTGGGTTCATTGGGATCGGGCATGACGCCGCCAGAGGTTTTGCATAGCCATATTGACACCATTAAATCGCTCACCGATCGCCCTTTTATGATCAATTTAATGGTGTTGTCTGAGCATGAGTCGAGCACCTTTGATACCGAAATCCCTGCTTGGCTAAGTCATTACTATCAAGAAAACAATATAGAGTTTGCGCTACCTGAACGCCCAGCGCTAAGCTTTGCCGATCAGCTACAAGTGCTCTATGACAATCCAGTCGCCGTCGCCAGTTTTACCTTTGGCATTATCAGCGCCGAGCAAGTTCAGCATCTGCAAGATCTAGGCACGCGTGTCATCGGGACGGCAAATCATCCATTAGAAGCAAAAGCATGGAGCGATATTGGTGCTGATGCGGTATGTGTACAAGGAGTCGAAGCTGGTGGACATCGCGGTGGCTGGCTCGCGCAAAGTGAAAACGATCCATTGGGATTATTGACGCTGATTAGTCAAACGCGCGCGTGTACCGATATTCCGTTAATTGCAGCAGGTGGCATCATGACTGGGCAAGATATCAAAGCGGTACAAACGGCTGGCGCTGAGCTGGCGCAAATCGGAACGGCGTTTTTGACCACAGATAAATGCGGCATTAATGACATTTATAAGCAAGCATTACTTGATGCTAGTGAAAATAAGCGCAGTACTGAGACACGCTTAACGAGACTGTTTTCAGGTAAGCAGGCTCGTGGTTTATTAAATGATTATTTGCGTGATTTTGCTCGCTTTGAAAGCGCGCATGAGCTACCACCCTATCCACAATTAAATGCGATGACCAAATTTTTTCGTGGTCATGCGACCAATAATCTTGACCCAGAATATCAGTCTTTATGGGCAGGACAAGGCGTCGCTTTGGTCAGACAAGAGCGCACGATTGAGCTGTTAGAGCGCTTGGTCAAAACGTTATAGGCTTAAATACTTTTATCAGTCCGCGCTACTCTAATAAAAAATCCACCGCTGCCGCTGCATGAATCAAAGTGGTATCAAATACTGGAATTGGGCTATCTGCTTGTTTAATGAGCAGTCCAATTTCTGTACAGCCTAAGATAACGCCCTCTGCGCCTTGATCCGCTAAATCTTTAATCACCTGCTGATAATACTGGCGCGAGCGGTCTTTAAATTCACCGACGCACAGCTCTTTTTTGATAATTCGATGTACCTCTGCTCGCGCATCACTCTCTGGTATCAACACTTGAAGCCCTGCATCCACCAAACGCTGCCTATAAAAATCTTCCGTCATCGTAAACTGAGTGCCCAGTAAAGCAATTTTAGACAGATTCTGTTTTTTGATGGCGGCAATAGTGGCATCAGCGATATGAATAACGGGTAAATGCGTCGCGGCTTGCACATCATCGAGCAATTTATGCATTGTATTAGAGGCAATCATGATCCCTTGTACGCCAGCGGCTTGCAAACGCTGAGCACTGCTAGCCATGATTACACCCAGCGCTGCCCATTCATCTTGCTCTTGGTGCTTATTAATCAACGCAAAGTCCACGCTATGTATGAATAAATCTGCTGAATGTAAGCCACCCAGCTTATCCTTGACACCCTCATTTATCAGCCGATAATAGCTTTCGCTACTCTCCCAACTCATACCACCGATGATGCCCAATGTTCGCTGCTTGTGCACGGTCATTTTATTGCCTTATTTGTGGGTTGTAATCGACTTTATCGTAGCAAAACTAATCATCTTTAGTTTGTTATTTTTCAGAAATTTTTATTTTGATGCATGAGACAACAGTCATTAAAATATAACGAATGTCACCATTGATAATAACGATTTTATCCACTTATCAACATACGATATCATGGTTAGTAATGACGACCCATGACGCTACGCAACATCGTTCATCGTTCATCAAACGCCACCATCACCATGTAGGACACCTCCACACTATGGCAAAATTCCCTACCATTAGAATACGCACACGGCGCAAGTACTATCGGCTTATTTTTACCTTTTTAATGGCACTGCTGATGTCCACGATTATCTCAACTGCATTGCTGCTGATCAATGTGGGATTCGTCGATGGGTTCTTTAGCACGCTGTTTCACTCATGGAAATATGCCTTTATAGTCGCGTGGCCGAGCGCTTATATTTGCGCCTATCTCATCCAAGAGCATTTGCTCAGTCGTATTGAGTTTTATTGAACCAGCTAGAAGTTAAAGTATGAGAATGCCATGATGAAGCATTGCTGTGAGCTGATGGTAAATCATCATGCCGCTATGAATTAAGAAATCTGTGGCTGTATACACAGCCTTGCTAAAGGTATTTTATGCGAAGATAAAAGGGTGTTTTTTGATTGGATATTAGGGACGTTGAGTCATCTTATGATAAGTGACTGGATCTGGATAAGAGGCTTTAATGACCTTCCTAATTACTCGCGTAATAAGTCAATCTCCAAGCCCACCATCGTGGTCAGCTAACGACATTACTTAATATTACTTAATGAAATAGCTATTGATATCGGTGAGATTGATTGATGCTAACTCCTGACGTTTAAAACCAATGAGTAAAAGTATTAGATTGTATTAAGAGCATTTCAATAAGTCCGCCTGCTTTTAATACAGTCATTACTCATAAACCAAAAACTAAAAACTAAAAACCACTTTTAGGCCACCTCGACCTTGTTCTTTAAACAAGCCACTCGGTGATTTATGGTGCCTTCTAACACGGGCTTAATCTGTGCGCACTCTTCATCAGCTAGTGGACAACGGGTGCGAAAAACGCAACCTGACGGCGGATTGATTGGACTGGGTAAATCACCCTCTAATAACTGAATGACCTTGTTACGTTCAGCAATAGGGTCAGGTAGCGGTACAGCTGACATCAGTGCTTTGGTATAGGGATGAGTCGGATTACCATATACGGCTTTGTTCAAACCCAGTTCGGCGGCGTTGCCTAAATACATGACTAATACCCGATCAGCAATGTGCTTAATCACAGAGAGATCATGGGCAATGAAGATAAGCGCTAACCCCATCTCTTCTTGCACATCTTGCAATAAATTAATGACCTGCGCCTGAATCGAGACATCAAGGGCGGAGACTGGCTCATCACAGATAATGATTTTGGGCTTTAATATCAGTGCTCGAGCAATGCCTATTCGCTGGCACTGACCACCTGAAAACTCATGCGGATATCGGTTAATTTGATTAGACAGTAGCCCCACCTTTTTCATGATGGCGCGCACCTCGTTTTGCACCTCAGGCTTCTTCATTTCAGGATAATAAGTGCGAAGAGGCTCGGCGATAATATCCCCTACAGTCATGCGCGGGTTAAGTGATGCCAGCGGATCTTGAAAGATCATCTGAATATCTTTTCGCTTTAATCTCATGGTCTTTTTGGACGCACCCACCATCTCTTCATCACAAAACTTGATACTGCCAGAGTCAGCTTGTATCAATCCGATGATAGTACGGGCGAGTGTTGATTTACCGCAGCCTGATTCGCCTACCACCCCTAAAGTCTCACCAGCGAATAGCTCAAATGATACCCCATTAACTGCTTTTAGAGTGACAGGCTTCTGCCAAAAGTAAGTACCTTTTTGTTTGATATTAAAGGTGGTATGAATGTCCTTTACTTGCAATAACGGTGCTGGGTTATTGCTTTTGGCGCTATCTAAATTCTGTATCATCATGAGCTAGCCCTCCATCCCTGATTGATTATTGGCATCGATATCTGCTGAGCTATCTAGTGAGTGATTAACGGGTGTTTCAGGGTGCCAGTGACAAGCGCGTTGACGCTCGTTCGGTAGAAATTCCAGCGGTGGCGGTGTATCACGGCAGATTTCCATAGCATGAGAACAGCGCTCATAAAAAGGACAGCCTGCTGGCAAATCTAATAAATTTGGTGGACTACCTGGAATGGTTTCAAGCTTGCCCATATCGTTATCCAAACGTGGAATGGCTTTTAGTAGCCCAATGGTATATGGATGACTTGGGGCATAAAAAATCTCTTCAGTCTCTCCATACGCCATGGTACGCCCAGCATACATCACCAGTACTCGATCACAGATACCCGCCACAACTCCCAAATCATGGGTAATCATAATAATGGTGGTGCCAAAGTCGCGTTTTAGCTCGTTTAATAGAACCATAATCTGCGCCTGAACAGTAACGTCGAGCGCGGTGGTTGGCTCATCAGCAATCAACAACTTAGGGCGACATAATAATGCCATCGCAATCATGACCCGCTGACGCATACCACCTGAGAACTCATGCGGATACATGCCAATACGGTTCTTGGCTTCTGGAATCTTAACTGCGTCTAGCATTCGTATGGATTCGGCCCAAGCGTCTTTTTTACTCATGCCTTTATGTAAAATCAATACTTCAGCGAGCTGGTCGCCTATCTTCATATAAGGATTTAATGAGGTCATCGGATCTTGGAAGATCATCGCGATCTGCTCGGCACGAATCTTATTTAGTGCTTTTTGTGACAATCCTAGTAGCTCATTACCCTCAAAGCGTACCGAACCTTTGGCATAACCGTTATTTGCCAATAACCCCATAATAGCAAACGCTGTCTGCGACTTACCTGAACCGGACTCACCAACGATACCTAAGGTTTCGCCTTCATGTAGGTTAAAATTTAAGCCATTAACCGCCGTTACTAGACCCTCTTCGGTCGTGAACTGTACCGATAAATCGTTGACTGCTAACAAGGTGTTTTCTGCGTTAGGTGGCTTATCGAGCGCTGAATCAGTACCTATATTAAAGGTAGCAGTATTAGACTCTATTTTCTCAGGAGCACTAGGCGCGTTGGCGGCGTTATGAATCTTTTGAGTTGCTATGTTTCTATCTTCCATACTTTTACCCTCCATGCTTTGGTTTTTCATGATGTCACCCTCTTAGCGGTCTTTAGGGTCAAACGCATCACGCAGACCGTCGCCAATAAAGTTAAAGCAAAATAAAGTAATGACCAAAAAAGCTGAAGGAATCAAAATCTGCCAAGGTGCTACCTGCATGGTTTTTGAGCCTTCTTGCAACAGCGCTCCCCAACTGGTCATCGGCTCTTGAACACCAAGTCCCAAAAAGCTTAGAAATGACTCAAACAAAATCATCGTTGGCACTAATAAAGAGGCGTAAACCACCACCACCCCGAGTACATTGGGCACGATGTGGCGTAAGATAATATTAAAGCCTGATACGCCGCCTACGTGCGCAGCTTCGATAAATTCTTTACTCTTCAGGCTTAGCGTTTGCCCGCGAACGATACGCGCAACATCCAGCCACGATACCAGTCCAATCGCCACAAAAATTAAGATAAGGTTACGACCAAAAATAGTGACTAATAAAATCACAAAAAACATAAAGGGAAAGGCACTTAAAATCTCTAATACGCGCATCATCACGGTATCGACTTTGCCACCAAGATAGCCTGACGTTGCACCGTATATCGTGCCGAAAATCACTGCAACCGTAGCGCCGGCGACGCCTACCATCAAGGAGATACGACCACCTACTGCGGTTCGCACTAACAAATCACGACCGAGTGAATCAGTACCGAAGTAGTGCTTATTATCGATGGCTGGCGCGGACTGCATAAAGTTCCAGTCGGTTTCGGCATAGCCAAAAGGTGCTAACATCGGTACAAAGATGACGAAAGCAGCCACGAGTAGCAAGATAAAAAGACTGGCTACGGCGGCCTTGTTGCGATAAAAACGGCGCTTAGCATCTTGCAAAAGGCTACGGCCTTTGATTTCCTGAGCCCCTATTTCTGCTAGGTCAGTTGTCTGGTCTGCGGTAAGGCTCATAGTCGTCCTTTTAATAATCTATTTAGCATAATAATAATGAATGATCCCTATCAAACCTTATTGGGATGATAATGCGCTTAAATGGTCGCCTTAATACTGAATCTTTGGATCAATTACCGCGTATAAAATATCGACGATAGCATTAAAGGCAATGGTCAATACCCCAACTAAAATCGTCAAACTAAGCACTACCCCATAATCACGATTGAGTGCGCCGTTAATGAATAACTGTCCGATACCAGGTAAACCAAAGATAGTCTCAATCACAATAGAGCCTGTGATAATACCGACAAAGGCTGGGCCCAAATAAGAGATAACGGGTAGTAGTGCGGGTCTCAGTGCATGCCTCATCACTATTTGGCGCATCGGCAAACCTTTCGCCTTAGCCGTTCGGATATACTGGCTATTCATCACCTCAATCATCGAGCCGCGCATGATACGAGCAATACTCGCAACATAAGCGAGCGCTAAAGCGGCGACTGGTAATACAAGGTTTTTGAGTGCCCCGTCATTCCAGCCACCAGCCGGTAGCCATTGCAAAATAATGGCAAAAATCAGCACTAATAATGGCGCTTTAACGAAGCTTGGAATCACAACGCCTGTCATAGCAAAGGCCATCAGTACGTAGTCTATCCATGAGTTTTGCTTAAGGGCTGCGATAACACCGAAGATAAGTCCTAAGACCAATGCCAATATAAAAGCGTATAGACCCAACTCCATAGAGACAGGAAACGACTGCGACAACAACTCGTTAACCGTATAATCTTTATACTTAAAAGACGGTCCAAAGTCGCCTACCGCTAGCTGCTTTAGATAATTAACATACTGTAGCCACATAGGATCGTTGAGATTGTATTTGGCCTCGATATTGGCCAGTACCGCAGGTGGCAAGCTACGCTCACCCGTAAACGGACTGCCTGGCGCCAAACGCATCATAAAAAAGGAGACCGTGATCAATACGAATAAGGTCGGAATGGCCTCTAAGATACGCCGAAAAATCAGTTTTAGCATAATACCTCTTTTATAATGATGCTTATTTTTCAGCTAAATTAAAATGAGATAACTAGCACAAACCTAACGCCCAGTTATCGTTCAACTAGCAATATTCAATGACTTGGTTTTAAATAAAATATTGATAATCGTCGTTTATAAATAACAAAAGTTTCATCTAACACGCCTAATAAGAGTGGCTGTGAAAAATGAAACTAATGACGCTATCAGCGTTATTTGATAAGAGCGATAAATGAAACCAGCTGCTTTTACCGCTCTCAGACATTCAATCGATAGAATTGTTCAGCGATCAGTCAAACGATTAGTGCTTAGCAATTGAGAGATTTTTTACCTGCCAATTGTCTAATATATCCTTAGTTGGAAACCCAATGACATAAGGTTTTACTAGACGCGGGCTGACGTAATGATAAATGTTCAGTAAACCCATATCTTGATCGAGCTGAGCTTCAGCTTGCTTGTATAGATTGGCACGCTGCTCAGGGCTAACGCCAGCTTTCAGCGTTTGCGCCATTAAACTGTCAAAGTTAGCATTATTGTATTTACCGTAGTTGCCACTATTGTCAGATTTGGCAATATTTAAGAAAGCTGACGCTTCGTTATAATCACCACACCAGCCAGCACGCGCGATTTGATAATTACCATTACGGCGAGTATCCAAATAGGTTTTCCATTCTTTATTGGTCAAAGTCACATCGACGAAGCCGAGCGCTTGCTTCCATAGTGAAGTAGCCGCGACCGCAGTCTTTTTATGATTGTCATTGGTGTTGTATAGCAGCTCAAAAGTCAGTGGATTGCTATCGCTATAGCCTGCTTCAGTGAGCAGTTTTTTGGCCTCAGTAACCCGCTTTTCTTGATCCCAAGTCGACCATTCTGGACTATTTGCAATATCGCCATTGGTGGCAGGGGGTGTCAACTGATAAGCGGCCGTCTGTCCTTGACCGATAACTTTATCCGCAATGGTATCGCGATCCAAAGCTAAGGCTAAAGCGCGGCGTACGTTGGGATCGTTGAACGGTGGCTTGACCGTATTAAACTCGTAATAATAAGTACAAAGATAAGGAGATACGGTTAGCTGATCGCCCACTTGCTCTTTAAGCGAAGCGAACTGCTCGGTTGGAATCTCATTGTAGGTCACATCGATTTCACCCGCCTGATAGCGTGCGACGTCAGTCGTACTAGAAGGAATCGGCAGGAAAGTGACGGTATCGATAGTCGTATTGGCATCGTCATAATAAGAAGCGTTGCGCGTTAAAACGATTTTGTCGTTAATTTGCCACTGGGTAGGCTTGTAAGGACCGTTAACCACGATGTTCTCAGGAGCTGTCCACTTATCACCAAAGGCTTCAACGGTCTTTTTATGAACGGGCTTGACTGAATTATGAATCAACATATCTGGGAAATAAGGCACGGGCTCTGATAACGTAATTTGCAAAGTTTTATCATCGATAGCCTTTACGCCAAGGGTTTCAATGCCAGCCTTACCATCAACAATTTTATCAGCGCCGACTACTTTGGCATCGACCAAATAGCTTGAATACGGCGACGCAGTATTTGGATCGACCAAGCGGCGCATACTGTAGACAAAATCCTCTGCCGTTACTGGATCATCATTTGACCATTTAGCATCGCGCAGCTTAAAGGTCCATACTTTATTGTCTTCGCTTTCCCAACTGGTTGCCATTGCTGGAATGGTCTTACCTTCGGCATCCGTATTCGTTAAACCTTCTAACATCTGGCGGCCAAGGGTAGATTCTGGTACACCCGATACTTTGTGTGGATCAAGTGATTCAGGTTCAGTACCATTATTGACGACGAGCGCTTGAGTATCAGCCAGTACATTAGGATCAACGGCAGCTGCTTGGCTGTCAGTGCCAGACTTATCGCTACTACAGCCAGTCATAAACATGGCGAGCGCAAGAGAGGTAGGCAGAAATATAGAGGACAAAAAGTGATTAGGAGTGCGCATCATATAATAGCTATCCTTGCTGGTCAGTGGCTGGGCGGATCAACTAAATAGTAGTGATTCGAGTTAATATATCCGTATATTGACTATGTTTATTAACAATATTTTAACTAACTATTGGTCATATTGTAGACAACTATTAGTAATTAAAAACGATACAAATGTCAATAAGTTTTAATTCCTCGCCGATACTAACAAGCAAAATAAGGTTGCCGTCAAAGCAGTTTCGACGACCAAAAATCAGATGAGATTACTATTACTTTAGTAATTTTTATAGCTACTTATTACCTTTCATCAGCAATATGCTACCGCTCATTCGAAGCCTGTCTTATTACTACAAATTTCAGTTTCTAAATCACTAATTATCACTGTCAAGTGAATGAAATCAATGCTATCAAGCAATAAAACCCTAGTAGATATGATGAATTTTATTTATAAGACTATTGTTAATAACTAATCACACACTAGAATTTTTAAGCCTATGCTGATGAATAATAGTGTGGTATTTTCGACACTCAAAACTAGACCTATTCGCTATTCAGAATCGTGCAACTTTTTCATTTTTGCAATTACTTATTTTTGTAATAGCTGAGTAAGATCATGATAAAAATCACTAAATTTAGAATAAATACCTATCAATATCACTATTAATTCCTTTTTATAAAGCTAATAACGCTGATCTTTTGATGAAACTTTGATTGTATAGTCGCGTGGCCGAGCGCTTATATTTGCGCCTATCTCATCCAAGAGCATTTGCTCAGTCGTATTGAGTTTTATTGAGTAAAAAACTATAAACTTTAGTACACCTGCCTCTCACAAAAAAGCTAAGATAAGCAACATCATCTTTTTATTTAGAGGACGCTATGAGCCAACCACGGCGTACTATCGAGCATTTACTCAAGCAAGGCATACTGCCATTGAAGCATGCCAACGATGCAGCGATTCATTTGCAAGTCTATCCTAGCAAACGCTCATGGCTGGTCTTTTTTGATAAAGCCATGCTGATTATCGGGGCGATAGCGCTGGTATTATCGCTGGTATTTTTTATTGCCTATAACTGGATAAATATGGGCAAAATGGGCAAGTTCGCTTTGGTTGAAGGGGCATTGGTTGTCACTATTGCCTTATACGTTGTGCTCTCTTTTAGGCGACGGTTTCAGCTTATTCGCCAATTATTATTGCTTATTGCTAGCGTGATTACGGGTAGCTTATTGGCGCTATTTGGGCAGGTGTATCAAACGGGCGCGGATACGTGGCAGCTGTTTTTTGGCTGGGCCGTATTGATTATTCCTTGGGTAATCATCGCCCGCTTCCCTGCGCTATGGCTGCTATGGTTGGGGCTAATCAATACTGGTCTCATCCTATATTTCGGCGTTACAGACTTTGCCTTCGTCAGTTACTTCTATGAAGGTGTCTTACAAATAGGCGTGCTTGCCGCTGTTAATTTTGTGGCGCTAAACTTGTGGCTCGTATTTATCGACCGTCAACCACCATCAGTCACACGCAGCCGATTTAAGTCCGAGCTGGATTGGAGCGCTTATGTCGTCGGTTTACTCAGCAGCTATTTTATTACCTACCTTGCCATTCTTTATGTCTTTGATGACGCCAATATTTTAATGACGCTGATCGCTTTGCTGCTATGGATGAGCTGGTGCGGATTTATGGTTTGGCGATTTTATTGGTATCGCATCAATCTATTAATGCTGACCTATTTATGTGGCTCTGTCATTGTCGTGGTGATGTTTTGGGCGGGTAAGTTGTTTTTAGACAATTTTGATATGGGTGGTTTTCTCATCTTAGCCCTATTATTGATTGGCATGAGTTCAGCGGCGGTTGTTTGGCTGCGTCATGCGGCACGTTTAAACAGCAAAAACAATATACCCAGTGCTGTCGTCAAAGGAGGTAATTATGAGTAATGATATGAATAATCAACACTCGGACAATGTCCTTTTACAGCTGCAACAGCTTGGATTGATTGATGGCAATGCGGTTGATGCCCGTACTGGTGAGACCAGCGCTAAGGCAACGATAGTGAATAATCACTCTCAAAACGATATTCCTTGGTTTATACAAATACTTTTTGGTCTTAGCGGTATTGTAGCGAGTCTGTTTCTAATCGCCTTTCTGTCTTTATTATTGTTTGGCATCGATGGCTTTGACAGCATGATTGCCTTGTTAATTACAGGTCTAGTACTCAGCGCGGCGGGTTTTGTGCTATTTAGAAACAAGCAAAGCCGTGATAATACCTTTATCAGCAGCCTAGCATTGGCCATTAGCTCGGCTGGGCAGGCCTACATTGCCTTTGCTTTATTTGATAATAATTTGTCACATCCTATAGATGTTTGGCTTTTTTTAATCGTGCAAGCCGTTATGACGGTCATTATGCCCAACCGTATCTATCGCCTATTGGGTAGCATAATGACGCTAGGTTTGACGGTTTATTTGCTTAACTATTACCATCTACCTGAGGTCAGTTTGGGGCTATTGGCACTGATTACGACTGGCAGCAACCTATCACGTTATTCTCTATTGCAGCGTATACCCAGTAAATGGCGAGCGGATGTTTTCGATATTATTAAAGCCCTTGGTTACGCCAGTGCGCTGATGCTGTTGTGCGTTTCTGTTTACTTTATCGCCGCTGAACATAGTCATAGTCTTGCTTCTTATTATGGCGACACTTTTCGCTACAATTACTATTTGGCGCAAGGAATGCTTACACTCGCCAGCCTTTATGCCGCTTATCTGATTCTAAAACGTTACGACGTTAAATTACTATCAGTAGCGGGACTCTTCATTGGTGGTGCGATTGTATTGCTTGGGATAATATCGATTTACGTCTCAGGACTGCTAGCGACCAGCCTTATCATCGTCATTGCGATCGCCAATAGCCAACGGGTACTGTTAGGTTTGGGCGTCACCGCCTTGGTCAGCTATGTATTTTGGTATTACTATCAGCTCGATACTTCGTTGCTAATCAAATCTCTCTTAATGTTCATCGTCGGACTGACCATGCTGATGGGGCGTTGGCTATTGATTAAACGCTATTTCGCTAACTCCCTTATCGACGATACTGATTTGACAATGAGCGCCAACGAACATCAGGAGCGCCTATCATGAAAAATAAAATTTTGACTAAGCGCTTGATTGATGACACGTCACCATCCACGCATTGGCTAAAAAAACGAGCCGTTACCATCACTGTTGCCTTACTTGGGTTAGCACTGATATTGATTGTAATGACGATGAATATCATCAAATACGAAAACCATCTCACCACTGGAAAAACGGTATTATTAGCACTTGCACCCGTTGATCCCCGTGGTTTTATGCAAGGCGATTATATGGTGTTAAGTTATGCACTGGAGCGCGATATTTTTGATGCCATGAGACCAAAGCACCCTCATTCAACACAAGACGAATTAGGCTCAGAACTAGATGTAGAATTAGACGAGCTTGATACAGATTTTCGTATTTATGAGCCAAGCGATGGTTATGTCATTGTGAAAATCGATGGTAATAATGTAGGACATTTTGTCCGCTTAGCTGATAGTAATAGTCGTGAAGAGTTAACTAAAAGTGAGCTGCCCATTTATTACCGCATCCGTAACGGCAGTGTGCAATTGGCGACCAATGCATTCTTCTTTCAAGAAGGTCATGCTGAGGCGTTTGAAGCGGCTGAATATGGTCTGTTTCGCGTCAATGACAAAGGCGAGCCATTACTCACAGAGATGGTAGACGGTGATTTCACAGTCATCGTCGGCGACTTAAGCCAAGAGGATAAAGCCTCTTAGTAGACGTTAATCGTGCGACTACTTATTCGTTACTTATCATGCATTACTTCTCATGCTTTACTACACGCGATACGAGCAATACATAACATTCCTTAACTAAAGTAACATTGAGGGTACGGAGACAAACTTGTTACTGTTGCTCACAACCTAAAAATAAATAAAGGAAATAATTATGCGTAGCGCAACTTATAATACCTTCGGTAAACCATCTGACGTTCTCAGTTTAGGTGACACGCCTATTCCTGAACCAAAAGCCAATGAAGTCCGAGTCAAAATGGTACTCGCCTCTATCCACAACCATGATTTATTAACCATTCGCGGTCAATATGGCTTTAAACCTGAGCTGCCAGCGGTTGGTGGTAGCGAAGCGGTTGGCATTATCGATGCCGTCGGTCAGGATGTCAAAGACTTAAAAGTGGGTCAGCGCGTGGCAGCGGCGAGCGTACAAGCGACATGGGCAGAGTATTTTGTCGCCTCAAAAGACATGGTATTCGTCATGCCTGATAGCTTAGAGGACGAAATGGCGGCGCAGCTCATTGCGATGCCACTCAGCGCGCTGATGCTGATTGAGTTTTTAGCACTAAAAAGCGGTCAGTGGGTGATTCATAATGCTGCCAATGGCGCGGTAGGGAAATCGCTCGCCATGCTAGCCGCCGCGCGTGGTATTAATACCATTAATGTCGTGAGAAGTGACGATGCTATCAAGGAATTAGAAGCATTGGGTATCAAGCATAATATCAACACCTCAGATGACGACTGGAAGGATCAAGTAAAAGCCATCCTTGGTGATGAGAAAATCAGTGCCGCGGTTGATTCTATCGGTGGTGAGTCGAGTAATGATCTGCTGGCGTTATTGGGTCATGGTGGCACATTGGCATCGTTTGGCATCATGTCAGGCAAACCAATGGTGCTAGATCCAACCCATATTATTTTTAAACAAGCGACGATCAAAGGCTTTTGGGGCAGCAAAATTAGTCAAGAAATGAGCGTTGAAAACAAACAGCGTTTGATTGATGAGCTAATCGAACGTGCTAACAATGGCAATTTAAAACTGCCCGTTGAGGCGACGTTTGATTTGGCAGATATCGTCAAGGCCGTCGATGGTAAATTGCAGGCAAGTAAGAATGGTAAAGTGTTGTTAAAAGCATAAATTATTGCCTTACATCTATGTACTTGCAAATGATGTACGTGCAAATAAAGATACACACTAAAAAACTTCACTAGGAATAATATGATATCTAATAATAAAACCTTTAAAGCCTTAGTCGTCGAAGAAACTACCGACGGCAGCTTTAGCAAAAGTATTCAAGAACGCAACGTCAGTGACTTGCCAGAAAATGACTTGTTAATAGAAGTGCATTATTCCTCGTTAAATTTCAAAGATGCGATGTCGGCATCGGGCAATAAAAGAATCACCAAACAATATCCGCATACCCCCGGTATCGATGCAGCAGGCGTTGTCGTCAACGACAAATCAGGCACGTTTACCACAGGGCAAGAAGTATTGGTATTTGGCTATGATTTGGGCATGGATACCGATGGCGGTCTGGGTCAGATGATCTCTATCCCTGCCGATTGGGCATTGCCCTGCCCAGAAACACTGACGCTAAAAGAAGCAATGACTTACGGTACGGGCGGCTTAACCGCAGCACTCAGTATCCAAAAACTAGAAAAAATGGGCGCAAAACCCAGTGATGGTCCAGTCGCGGTAACTGGTGCAACAGGCGGCGTCGGTACGATCAGCATCGCAATCTTAAAGCAGCTGGGTTATGAGGTGATTGCCTTCTCAGGTAAGCCAGAGCAAAGCGAGCATTTAAAAGCATTGGGCGCGAGCGAAGTGCGTCATCGCGATACCATCAATGAAATCGGTAACAAGCCTATCGGTCGTGAGCTGTGGGCAAATGCTATTGATACCATTGGCGGCGACTACTTACCCAACCTGCTAAAGCAAACCAAATCTGGTGGTGCAGTGACCAGTTGTGGTTTAGCAAGCGGCGCTGAGTTTTCGATGTCGGTGATACCTTTTATTACCCGTGCGGTGTCATTATTGGGTATCGATTCAGTGTATATTCCACTGGCTGACAAAGAAGCTATTTGGCAGCGTGTCGCGACTGATATGAAGCTGCCTAATCTTGAAAGCTATGGCGAAGAGATTACGCTTGAGCAAACGCCAGAATATTTAGATCGCTTTATGTCGAGCAAAGTGGTTGGGCGTTATGTGGTGAATGTGCGGGGTTAGGGTTTGCGGTTTAAAGCTTAACTTTTAGAGAATGGTAGCGTTCTTTTTTGGAGGGTTGCCATTACTTTTTCATAAAGACTATTTGAATAAATAAAATCAATATTTATTTAAAATGACTCTCAACTTCTACCAGCCTAGAATCTTAGCTAGTAACATTAGAGACCCACCTACAACAAAATTATCGATCATTGCTGATGGGTTCGGTCTATAGACATTACTAATATAAGATAATTTCTCTTTTGATTTTTCAACAAAGATAAAAGTATTCTTTGTTAAATCTAACTTTTCATCTAAAAAAACTTGGAGCCACATAAGTATAAATAGGCAATTTAATATAATTGAGTAATAATAAACTTGATACAAACCAAGTAGAACAGTACGTCTTTCTTCGGAAAGCTCGTTAAAATCGTCTACTAAAGATAGTTCGTCACTTATTTCTGAGTCTAGTTCTACTATAGTTTCACTAATATTCTCTTCTAAATCTGGAATGCTATCTAAATCAATTCGCACCATATCTTCGAAAGGAAAGTTCTTTAGTCTAGTTAGTGCTTTAAATGACTCAAGATTATGTAGTAACTCAACCTGCTTAAAAACATCTGCATAATCTAATAAAACTGAGTTAGTAATAGCTTTTTGAGATTGAATATCTCCCACAAGTTTAGACATTTCGCTTGCTTCAAATGAGGTACGCACTGCATCAAAAGCGCTTCTATATGGTTCTAATGAGTCCCTAATTAGATTTACTGATGACATCATATTTTCATATACGCTAGTTCCTCCTTTACTCTGTATCAGACTCTCTCTTGCAGACATAATACTACTGTAGGCACTCTGTCCTTCCTTCATTCCAAGCAACGTATCTTTAAAAGCTATTGCTTCTGGAATGCTTAACTGAGCTTGCCTTGCAATAACACTTTGATCTACAACATTAGAAGAAGCTAAGCTTAATGTTTGAGCAACCTTGTTAGCAATATCTGCAATATTTACAGCTGAATTAGGAAGCCCATGCTGACTCGCCATTTTCAGTAAACTATTTGATTCTTCAAAATTGAAAGCCATCATTTCTTCAGCTCGTGACTGAGCAAGTATTTCTACTGCGCTTTGGTTTTCAAAATAAGCAGGCATTAGACTTGATTGTTGAAAAGCCTTATTTGCAATACTAGCAGCTGAATGCAGCTGTTCATAGTTTGCCATCCTCGGCATAATACTATCTACTGCTTTACCACCAAAAGATAGTGGATTCAATTGTCTCTGAATTTTATCAACCATTTCACTGATCTCTAACATAGATGGTGTTTTACTATCTTTTTTAGGATTTTCAGCCACTCATAAGTTCCTTTTGTTCGATAATTAAAGCTAACCTCAAAGATAGCACAATAGTTAGAAATTTAGAAAATCAATAAATCTTTCAATCACAAAAAATACTCACGTCGTATAATAAAAATACCAACCATTATGCAGCTCCGTGAGAGATATTACCGTAAGGGCATAGGGCGGTATCATATAACCAACTTCAATATCATTATTCGGCGCTTTTAGGTAGCCAAATTCATTATCCAAAAATCCACCCATCGTTAGCACGATATAACCGTCCTCTCGTGCCATAC
This sequence comes from Psychrobacter sp. Ps7, assembly GCF_022129225.1. Classification (NCBI taxonomy): domain Bacteria; kingdom Pseudomonadati; phylum Pseudomonadota; class Gammaproteobacteria; order Moraxellales; family Moraxellaceae; genus Psychrobacter; species Psychrobacter sp. Ps7. The sequence continues at coordinate 19,007 of NZ_JADQAH010000042.1, forward strand.
TAACGATACCTGAGCGATCTAGCTTCTTACGTAGTAAAGCGACTTTTTCTACATCTAAGTCATCTGCCCTTATCTTTCCAGCATAAGCTGCCGCTATCTCTCGCTCAGTTGTATAGCTATCATCATTGGAGATAAGCTGGTCATTTAGTATCTTATGGTGACGCCGCATATTACTTATTTGGTAGACGTTGGCATCTTGGCTGAGGGTATCTATAGCCTGCAAATTGCTTTTATTCAGCAAAAAATGCGCTTGATTACCCATACCGATTGCTGAAAGATAAAATGCAATCACAGTAACTATGGGAAATATCGCTAATGGCATATAAGAAAATGGCTTTTTATATCCTTTTCTGAATATATTTAACACCGAAAATAATAACCCAGCAATGAGAAAAAATAGCAGAGTCAGCAAACTCAAAATCGGTCCAAAACTGCCAAAGTAGGGAGAATTCAGTAAGCTTACTGAGAGAATAAATAGGACAAGATATGTGATGTATTTTTTATTTTTTGGCGTCATAACAGTCTCATACTGGATTTGAATATTGATAATATCTTAGCCTGAGTCTGCTATAAGTAAGATGAAATAAGGGTGGAAAGGTTATGAATAAATTCCACAATTAAAAGTCATACAAAGAACACCATTAGCTTAATTAAACCGACTTTTAAGTGACTTATACTAACCAAAACCAATCAGGCGCAAACAAATAGGACATACCCATTGATAGCAATACTGACAATATGCTACCCACGATGGCGCCAACCCATGACGTACCACCCTTTGCCGCTAACTCCTGTTCGACCGTCGCTGGGTCTGCTGTGTTGCTCATGACTTTTTTTATATTTTTGACGCTGTGATTAAAGTAAAAATAATTACCTAAAAGTCCTGTCAGTACTGCCCATGCGACAAAAAAGCTGGTTTGGCCTATAGAGCTATACACCTCCATACCGAGCAGATGCATTAAAATCAAATCGACCGTATTTATGCCAAGTACAATACACAAGGCTACTAGGTACATTTTACGATAGCACAACCAAGACGTTCCCAAGAGAAGTCCAGCCAAATTAAAACTGTGTATACTAGAGCCATCATTATTAACCTCTAAGCGTGGCTCGCTGTCCTTAAACCATTTGTCACGATAAAAACTGTCATACTTTTTACCGACGAAAGTCGCTAATAAAGCATCAGCACTTTCAGAACTGGAAGCTGAATGGTTTTGCGGGATTTGCGCATCTTTAGAAATATTAACCGCCGTTAATGGTGGCGGTGTTTGTGCTTGGACACTAGCGAGAGGTTGTTCACAGTTTGAACAAACAACTGCCCCACTTGCGTTTTCTTGATTACAATTATTACAAAGCATCTTATCCCTTAATTTTACTAAATACTGAACGGTTGATAGGCTTATCTCGACTTTAATAAATAACAGCCAATTAAAGTTGAGTATATTATAGATAATAAAGACAAATGTTCAATGAAAAATTCGAGGATTCTTAGTTGCCTGTTTGTTTTAACCAAAAAAAGCACCCAACCAAGTTGAGTGCTTTTTTACCGCTATATTGAACTAATCTAATTATCGATTAGTCGTATATCAATTCATAAAACATGAGTTGAAAAGCTATTTAGATAAGTTTACGTAGTCTAAAATGGTAACAAGGCAACCGAGCGCAGATAGTACGTGTTTGTACATCTAGCTAGGTTAACACCGTTACCGTTTAAAATACTTAAACAGTTTATTCCCACTCAATCGTCGCAGGTGGCTTGCTCGACACATCATAAGTCACACGTGATACTTCAGCGATTTCATTCATAATACGGTTCGATACCGTCTCAATCAAATCATACGGCAGATGGGCAAAGCGCGCAGTCATAAAGTCTACGGTTTCAACAGCACGTAGCGCGATTACCCACGCATAACGGCGACCATCACCGACCACACCAACCGATTTGATTGGTTGGAATACCGCAAACGCTTGCGCAGTCTTTTCATACCAGCCTGAACGCTCAAGCTCTTCCATAAAGATAGCATCAGCAGAACGCAAAATATCAGCATATTCTTTGGTCACTTCGCCCAAGATACGCACGCCCAACCCCGGTCCTGGGAACGGATGGCGGTTAATCATCTTCGCTGGTAAACCAAGGGTAATACCCAATTTACGGACTTCATCTTTAAACAAATCACGTAACGGCTCAACCAATTCAAACGCCAAATCATCTGGTAAACCACCAACATTATGATGGCTCTTAATCACGTGCGCTTTACCTTGATGCGACTTCGCTGATTCAATCACGTCTGGATAAATCGTGCCTTGCGCTAAGAATTCGATGACTTTACCATCGCTTTGCTCGCTGATTTCACGGGCGCTATTGGCAAATACATCGATGAAGGTTTTACCGATAATTTTACGCTTAGCTTCAGGATCAGACTCGCCAGCCAATGCCGTCAAGAATAACTCTTCAGCATCAACACGAATCACTTTTACGCCCATGTTTTCTGCGAAGATTTGCATCACTTGGTCGCCTTCGTGCAGACGCAAAAGACCAGTATCGACAAACACACAGGTTAATTGATCGCCAATGGCTTTATGCAATAATGCTGCGACGACTGAACTGTCCACACCACCTGATAGACCGAGCAATACTTGCTTATCACCGACTTGCTTTTTCAGTTGCTCAATACGCATATCGATGATGTTATCAGGCGTCCAGCTACCCGCGCAGCCACAGATTTCATGGACGAAACGTCCTAGTAATGCAGAACCTTGTGCGGTATGCGTGACTTCAGGATGGAACTGCAAACCATAATAATGGCGCGAATCATCAGCCATAATCGCAATCGGGCAGCTTGGCGTGCTAGCGACGATATCGAAGCCTTGTGGCGCATCAATCACTTTATCGCCATGACTCATCCACACATTCAGCTTACCAGCAGCATCTTCGATGCCATTGGTCAGGGCAGATTCGCCATCGATGTTGATAGTAGCTGCACCAAATTCATGGATATCACTGGCATGGACCTTGCCACCGAAGCGCTCTGCCATCGCTTGCATACCGTAGCAGATACCAAGTACGGGTACGCCTAGATCAAATACGGCATCATTGATGCGTGGGCTGTCATCTGCGTGGACGCTCTCAGGACCGCCAGATAAGATAACGCCTTTTGCGCCAAAATCGATAATGCGCTGAGTGTCGATATCAAACGGGAACATCTCACAGAATACGCCTGAATCGCGGACACGGCGGGCGATAAGCTGGCTGTACTGTGAGCCAAAATCGAGAATTAAGATACGATCTTGCTTGATAGTAGGTATTGCAGGGGTGGCGGCGTCAGTGGTCATAAACAAAGTGTCCATCAATAAATAAATTGGTACGCTATTTTAACAAGTTTGAGCAGTCTATTGGTTATAAAAATACGCTAATCTGCTAACTGGCATATAAATCTATAGCTCATCAGTATAAACCTCTACTTTATTTCATTAATGAATGCATTTCTTCTATATTTTCCTACATCTAGGTAGCGATGATAAAGCACTGTAGAGTAATCAACAGAATAAAAACGCGATTAATTGACCTAATGCTTTTATAGGCAACGCCTAAATTCTGGTTCAAGCATTATTACAAATAAGTGTTATTACAAAGCAGCCATTATGCTTTTTTATATAGCATTTTACAGAGAAGTTTGTATCAGTGTCGACTATGATTAACTTGTACTATTCGGCAACACATGGACTTCATCTGAAATCTTCGCAAGCTTAGTCTCACCGCATTGGTATTTTTATATATTAGGGTTTATTGGCGTTATTTGGCACTACTTAGCGCATAGACTGATGGTTTTGGTGGGGAATAAAGAATTAGCAAGTCGGAACAGCACACCAATCGTTGTTGACTAATGTACAGAAAACAGTTACTTATTATAGTCACAGATAATCATAATAAATTGACAGGTATGTCCCTATGAGAAAAATCAAAGCCCTTATCCGAAAACGCCCTAAATCTGACCCGTCTAAAGCTATTTCAGTCAATTCTGATAACCAAAATTCCAATAACACCAGTAACACCAGTAACACCAGTATAGACGCCGCCTCAAAGGGTCATACGGTAAATACCCCAATCGAGCAAACGCGCTGGAATGGCTGGGGCAATATCAATATTAATAAAAAAGTCTCAGCGCATGGGGCGAAACTGATCAAATCGCATATTGGTAAAACCAAAAAACTATCATCAGTGAGCTTACAGCAAGTACTTAAAACCGTCCCCAAATCCCGCTTGCCTGTTGCTATGACTGAGCTTGATACCGTATCTATCGATAACGAAGTGAGACTTAGACACGCCCGTGGTCAAAGCTTTCCAGACTGGATAGCCATGCATGGTGGGGACTTTGAAGCCTTTCCTGATGGGGTCGCTTTTCCTGAATCGACCGCTGATGTCGAAACTTTATTAAAGCTAGCGAGCGAGCACGACCTCATCGTCATTCCTTTCGGTGGCGGCACTTCAGTCGCGGGTCATATCAATCCGCAAAAGGGTTCACGCCCCGTCGTGACCATCGCCATGAGCAAGATGGATCAGCTGATTGACTTAGACAGTGAGAGCCAAATTGCTACTTTTGGCGCAGGTACACAAGGGCCAGCAGTCGAAGCACAACTGGACGCACACGGCTACCGCTTGGGACATTATCCTCAGTCTTGGGAGCTATCGACACTGGGCGGCTGGATTGCAGCGCGTTCTAGTGGTCAGCAGTCGTTAGGCTACGGGCGCATCGAGCAGATGTTTGCCGGTGGTACGTTGGTGACCCCAAAAGGGGTACTCAATATTGCGGATATTCCAGCGTCAGCGGCAGGGCCTGACCTACGCGAGATGATGATGGGCACCGAAGGTCGCGCTGGTATCTTTACCGAAGTCAAAATGCGGGTGCAGTCGCAACCAGAAGAAGAGCGATTTAAAGTCGCCTTTTTACCCAATTGGGAAGCGGGTAAAGAAGTGCTTAGACAAGCCGTGCAAAAGAATATTCGCTTATCTATGCTGCGCCTGAGTAATGCGGTCGAGACTGACGCGCATCTACATTTGGGCACGACGCCCAGCCAGTTTATGGCGATTAGCACTTATCTAAAAGCACGTGGACTGAGCTCAAAAAAAGTCATGCTCACTTATGGCGTCTCAGGGGATAAAGCACAGAATAAATTGGCACTGACGCAGTTTAATAAGCTATTAAAACAGCAAGGCAGTGTCACGGGCAAAATAACCGATATCATGGGCAGTGTCTGGGCGCATGGACGCTTTAAATTCCCTTATTTGCGCGGAACACTGTGGGAAAAAGGCATCATGGTCGATACCTTTGAGACCGCCACCAACTGGAATCATATCGACGAGCAGATGCAGCAGATGCAACAAGCCGTTCAGACTTCCTTGGCAGATGAAGGTGAAAACGTCATGGCCTTTACCCATATCTCGCACGTCTATAAGCAAGGTGCTAGCCTTTATACTACCTACTTCTTTAGAGCCGCAAAAGATCACGCCAGCACCTTAAGCCGCTGGCAAAAAATCAAACATGCCGCCAGTTCAAGTTTGGCCAATGGCACAGCGACGATATCGCATCAGCATGGCGTTGGCCGTGATCATGCGCCTTATCTAGCGGCTGAAAAAGGGAAGCTAGGTATCCAAGTGACCAGTGATATGCTTAAAAGTTTGGACCCTGAGCAGCGTATGAATCCAGGTGTTTTAATTAAAGAGTAAAAGGTCGTCTTAGCGTCACTAGTTGGCTTAAACAGGTTAAGTCGCTGATTAATTTGAGTATCATTTGAGATGAGTCGTTTATGAACCAAGCCAATCAACATCAGCAACGCCAGCAAGCATTAGCGCCTTTATCTCGGCGCTCGTCTCAAGAGGAACCTTGGGATATGCTCATCATCGGTGGCGGTATTACTGGTGCTGGAATTGCTCGCGAGGCAGCAAGGCGCGGCTTAGCGGTGTTATTAATTGAGCAAAAAGACTTCGCTTGGGGCACGTCCAGCCGCTCTAGCAAAATGGTACATGGCGGGCTGCGCTACATTGCCTCAGGTGACTATAAAACCACCTTGCTGAGTGTCCGTGAACGTGAGCGCATGCTCAGTGAAGCGAGTGGTCTCGTCAACGAGATGCATTACGTCATGCCACATTATAAAGGCAAGTTTCCACCGCCATGGATATTCAATACCTTGCTACGTGTCTACGATGGGCTCGCGGGCAAGCGCTACTCTAAATACTTTAAAAAAGACGCTTTTTTACAGCTTAATCCGCACATCAAGCAAGAAAAATTTTTGGGCGCCAGTCAGTTTAGTGATGCAGTGACCGATGACTCACGGCTGGTGATGCGCGTACTTAATGAGGCAATTAATGACGGCGCGCAGGCGATTAACTACCTTAAAGCTGAGTCATTAATCACCAATGAGCAAGGCTTGGTGACGGGTGCTACTCTAAAAGATACTTCTTCTGAAGACAACGGTCAAAATTACGACGTTTATGCCAAAGTCGTGGTCAGCGCGACTGGCGCTTGGGCGGATACCTTACGGATGCAAGCTAGCAAACAAACTGAGCAAAGCTTTCACAAGCAAATTCGTCCATCTCGTGGCAGTCATTTGGTGGTCAGTCAAGAGCGCCTACCAATCAAACAAGCCTATACCTTTTTGCATCCTGTTGATAAAAGAGCCGTCTTTGTTTTCCCATGGGCAAACCGTACCGTCCTTGGTACCACCGATTTGGATCATCCGCCATTAGACGATAACGAAGTCGGTATCACTAATGAAGAGGTGGATTACCTATTGGCAGCGACCAATAATCTCTTTGATAATGTAGACATTAGCCGCAAGGATGTCATCAGCTCATGGGCAGGCGTGCGTCCACTGATTTCTGATGGCGGTGATGGTAAGCGCGTCAGCCCGAGTAAAGAAAAACGCGACCATAGCGTTTGGTTGGATAATAATTTAGTCACTGTTAGTGGCGGCAAATTAACCACCTTTCGCCTAATCACCCTTGATGTGCTAAAGGTTTGTCAAAAGGTGCTCGAACTTGATGAGTCGGCTACTCAAAATAATGTCTCATATAGCAGCCAAGTCTTTAGCAATCAAACCCCTACTAACCCTAAATTTACCACCTTACCAAAAGCTCTACAACAACGCTTACAAGGGTTTTACGGTCTACAGCTTGATACCTTATTAGAGTTAGCACATGATGATGACTTGGCTTATGTGACCGATAGCAATACTATCTGGGCAGAGATTCGCTTTGCCGTACGTTTCGAGCAAGTCATTCACTTGGACGATTTGTTACTGCGACGCACGCGCCTAGGATTGATACTGTCACATGGCGCAATGACGCCATTAATTAGCGATAGGCTCAAACAAATATGCCAGCAAGAGCTGGGCTGGGATGAGCAAAAATGGCAGCGAGAAGTTGACCGTTATACACAATTATGGCAACGCTACTATCATCTGCCTGCGGCTTAAAGCTTATTTTTATTATTGCTTATCACTACATAGTTAAGGATGACTGTGACCCATAACCTTGATACTCCTATTTACTTCTTAGCCATAGACAATGGCACCCAAAGCGTCAGGGCACTTATCTTTGACCAATTTGGAACCGAGATTGCCAAAGCCCGCGTCCCTATCGAGCCGTATTTTTCAACGCAGCCAAATTTTGCAGAGCAACATGCTGATTATTATTGGCAAAAATTAAGCGAAGCCTGTCAGCAATTGTGGCAAAGCTGCGATATTACGCCCGAGCAAATCGCTGGCGTTAGCCTCGCCACCCAGCGCTATACCATGATATGTTTGGATAAAGACAAACAGCCACTACGTCCTGCCATTGTGTGGATGGATTTGCGCAGAGGTGAAGCCAATGACATAGGCTTGCTCAATCCACTCACCAAAGTCATCGGTATAGGCGAGCTGGTCAATGAAGCTCAGCAAAAAGCTCGCTGTAATTGGCTTGCGCATCATGAGCCAGAAATGTGGGCAAAAACAGCCTATTATATCAATTTATCAGCGTACTTGACCTATCAGTTGACAGGTGAATTAGCTGACTCCACTGGTCATGCCCTTGGCTATCTGCCGTACGATTACAAGGCGCAAGCTTGGTTTAAGCCAAATAATCTCAAATGGCGACTATTTAGCTGTCGACCCGACCAAATGCCTAAGTTAGTTGCACCCGGTCAACCACTCGGTTCTATAAGCGCTAAAGCTGCTGCCGCTACTGGTATTTTAGAAGGTACGCCAATGATCGCTGCCGCCAGTGATAAAGCTTGCGAAGCATTGGGCTCTGCGGGTCTCGCCGCAGACACCGCCTGCTTAAGCTTTGGCACCACCGCGACGATTAATACCACCTCGAGTAATTATGTCGAGATACTCAAGCACATGCCCGCCTATACTGCCGCCGCGCCCAAATACTACAATCATGAGTACATGATTTATCGCGGCTTTTGGATGGTCAGCTGGTTTAAGGAGCAGTTTGCCCACTATGAAGAGCAGCTTGCGAAGACGCAAGGTATCGATACCGAAAAACTCCTCGATCAAGCGGTAAAAGACATTCCAGCAGGCTGTATGGGATTAATGATGCAGCCATACTGGTCGCCCGGTGTTCGTCATCCGGGACTTGAGGGCAAAGGTGCGCTTATTGGCTTTGGTGATGTGCATACACGAGCGCACGTTTATCGCGCTATATTAGAAGGGCTCGCTTACGAGCTTAAGCTTGGCTTCGATACCATTGAGAAGCGTACAGGCAAACCCATCAAACACTTGCGTGTGTCTGGTGGCGGATCTCAAAGTGACTCAGCCATGCAGCTTACGGCTGATATCTTTGGTATGCCTGCATACCGGCCGCATACTTATGAAACCTCAGGCTTAGGCGCGGCTATTAATTGTGCAGTAGGGCTTGGCGTTTATGCTGATCACGCAACCGCAAGCGAGGCGATGACCCATTTGGGCGATGAGTTCTTACCTATTGACGCCAATGTTCAGCTCTACAAACGCCTTTATAATGAGGTTTATCTCAAAATATATGAGCGCTTAAAACCTTTATACCAAAGCATTCAGGACATTACTGGTTATCCTGCTAAATGATATTACTGTTTAAAAGCATCGCTATTTAATGCAGTATGCATACGAGTTAGCCCTTCTATCAGCAGCGCTTTAGGGCACGCTACATTAAGGCGCATTTTAAGATGCCCTTCATTACCGTACTTAATGCCTGCGCTAAGCTCAACTTTAGCCTCTCTAAGCACGTCATAGAGCATTTGATCGTCTTGCGTATATGCCGAGCAATCTAGCCAAATCAAATACGAAGCTTCTGGACGCATCACCTTAATTTTAGGTAAATGATCTTCTAAGAATTGCAAGGTTAATTCAATATTAGCTTCTATATAAGTCAGCGCCTGCGCCAACCACTCACCACCCTCTTCATAAGCCCTGCGCATTACCGTATAAGCAAATAAATTCAGCTCATGCTCGTCACTTAAGCGTTGCTGCTGGTTAATTTTGGTGAGTAATGTGCTATCTTTAGCAAATATCATTGAACCTTTGATGCCAGCAATATTAAAGGTTTTGGTCATCGAGGTTACGCTCACCACCTTGTGCTCATAGCCTGTTGCTAGGGTTAAAAAAGGCGTAAATGTATGCCCTTTCAAGGTTAAATCTTGATGAATCTCATCACTCACAATCGCCACATCGTGCTTTTTGCAGATTAAAAGCAGCGCTTCAAGCTCATCCGCTGTCCATACACGTCCGCCCGGATTATGCGGATTGCAGAATAAATATAGCTTAACTTTATGCTTGATAATTTTAGCTTCTATATCAGCTAAATCCAGATAGTATCGCCCCTCATTCTCCTTTAATGCAGAAGTCACCAGCTTACGATCGTTGTCCAACACCTTGGTCATAAAGGGCGTATAAATAGGGTCATTGATGAATACCGCATCCCCTACCTCGGTAAATACTTTCATCATCAGCACCAAACTTGGCACGACACCCGGAGAAAACAGGATATCCTGCTGCTCCAGCCACAAGTCATAACGACTGCCATGCCAGTCGATAATCGCTTGATACAACG
>NZ_JADQAH010000043.1:0-28990 GCF_022129225.1 Psychrobacter sp. Ps7
ATTGTCGTATTCTCTCAGAATGTTGAGTCTCCGACAATCCCGGGGCGGTTCAATATCGCGTAAGATACTTATTAGGATGTCTTGATAGTACAGTTTACCAAAGAGCTGGCTTAAACCCTCTTGATCAAGAAAGTATTCAAAAACTTCAAATAGAACATATTTTACCTCAAAAGCTTACTAATTCTGATGCTAGTGAAGACTTTTCTAATGAGGAAGAGCATGAAAAATATGTTGATCGGTTAGGTAACACAACATTACTGGAAGGACAGATTAATCAAGCTATTAATAGCTTTAATGATATGTCCAGTAATTGGTTCGAACTGAAGCAGGGAGAATATATAAACTCTAGCTCAATACTCACGAAGCTACTGAATCCTGCATATGCAATAGGAAAAAACACTGCCTTAAACCGTTTTAGAGATAAAACTGACTATCAGTTTAGTGATTGGACTAAAAACTCTATTGAAAAAAGACAGAAAATACTGATGGAGTTAGCTTTAGATCACTGGAGGTTCAACGAGAAACGTTTAGATGAATACGATAGATTAAACGCTGAAGATCTAATATTAGCTACAACATAGGAAAGCTTGATGTAAATACTCAGAGGGTTAAAAAACATATTTTTTAACCCTTTAATTCTTTATAAAGAAACGCTTTTAGACCGCTAACTCCCTTACCTCAATTCATTCAAATATAGCTCAGCCATTCCATCAAGCCTTACTTTTACTTCTTTCCAGTTCGACATCACCTGCGTTAACAAGCGCCCAAAGTGTTCGCTATGATTATGCTCAGCGATATGGCAGAGCTCATATAATAGCACATGATCATTGCATTCCTTTAGTGCTTTAACCAAATGCGGATCAAATATTAAATTGCTCTTTACTGAACAGCTGCCTTACTGCTTCTTCATAACTAACAGTCTGAAAGCTGGCGTATCAGTTGCCCATGCTGCTTTAGGTAGTACTGCTTATAGGCGTTCTATAAAGATAAGCTTGGCTATGTGAACTCATACTTTGGTATCGATAGCGAAGATGCAATGGAAGTCTTCGAGGAGTTTTATCCGATGGAGCTAGGTGATGATGGTAATGATCAGCAGGGTGAATATCAGAATGGGTTAGTAACTAATAACGTGACCAGTATTGAGCAAGGACTACGACAGAGTGTGACGGCTGTGAGTTAGTACAGAAAAAGAAAGGCATAAGAAGGAGCTGACTCAGTCAGCTCTTTTTTTTATGGCTTCAATCGAGGCTAAGCGTGGGACTGCATGGGATGCAGTAAAAAAATATAGGACTCGCTAAGTATATGAGAGGAAGCGCTCTCATTCACTTATAAGGAGCACACCATGGAAAATTTAAACGCAGCACAGCTAGTAATCGAGCAATGCAATCATATACCGCAGCTACTGAGTGTGAAGGATGTTGGTAGCTATACAGGTCTTAGTCGTTCTACGATTTATGAGATGGTTAATGAAAAATCTGATCGTTATGATCCAACGTTCCCTAAGAAGGTTCAGCTTACACAAGTAAGGGTAGTGTGGGTAGCGAGTGAGATTGCAGAATGGATTAATACTAAGATAGCTGGGCGTTCAATGTAGCTTAAATTAACCCGCTTTAGAATTTCTAAAACGGGTTATGTTTAACATTCTATGAAAATTTGTCGATAAGAAAGAAAGCCATTTTTTTTGTCTTGTAGGTAATTACTCAATATATATCTGTTAAGAATAAACATATTACTGGTAAATATTTTGAAGAAGTCTTAGACTTACAATCTGTTAACAAGTAGTAAGTAACTATTACATTAATACCACTTTTAATCTTAATGTTCTAAGATCGGAAAAGGTCGTATTCAGACTGCTCATCTTATTGTAAAGGAGTTTTATGTCATATCCCGATTCTCAGTATTCGTCATCGAATACAATGTTCGATTTGAGCAACCCAAGTTCTGTATATGATCTTGTCAAGGATCAAATCAGAAACATATCTAATAGAGTTGATCAGCTGAATAATGGAGCTGCCAAAATTGACCAAAAGTCACATAACGAAACGATGTCTAGTCTAGATAGTATGCAACAGAAAGTAGACAGTAAGCTCGATGATTTTAAAAAAAACGCTGAATGGAAGCACTTTACAATAGCCTTTTTTGGAGAAACGAATGCAGGAAAGTCAACCTTAATTGAAGCTTTACGCATCATGTTAGGAGAAGAGGTCAGGTTAAAGCAGCAACAAAAGTATGCCAGTTTAGCAAAAAAATTAAATATTGATGCGGATGAATATTATCGTATTCAAAGTGAGATTAAAGATGTCAATGAAAATATCTCACACTTGACGCAACAACGCTTAGATATCGATGACAAGTATTCAATGTTAATAAAACCGATAGAGGATAAAAAAGAGTATATAAGCTCGGTGCTTGACGCGGAATATGAAAAACTTGTAGAAACTTATAGTAAAGACATTGAGTCTATAAATTTTGAGGTCATGGATTTAGATGTCAAGATTCATAGGATAAAAACCCTCATGCCTTGGTGGTTGAAAATAATCTATATATTCAAACGCTTAGAGGAAGAGAAGCAGATAAGTAATATAAGAAAAGAGTTGCTATTGATAAGTCACGATATAGAAGACAACAAGAATAAGACCCGTAAGAAAAAGAATGATGAGCATGAGATCCTAGGCCGTGAAATTCAAACAATACTGAAGCCCAAGGCAAGCGAGACTAAGGATATTGAGAAAGAAATAGTCAGACTTGAAAACGAAGTTAAAAAGTCACAACGATGGATCGATAAGTTTCGCGAGAACACGAAAGTATTAACTCCATTTGTAGATGGAAACATAATAGGTGATGGTCGAAGTGATTTCACAAGAGACAGCACAAGTTATATTTTTAATATTAATAACTTTCCTGTAAGTATGCTTGATGTTCCTGGTATCGAAGGTAATGAAAGTTTAGTCGAGCAAGAAATTGATAGAGCTGTTCAAAAAACACATGCTGTCTTTTATGTCACTGCAAAAGATGCTCCACCAAACGAGGGCACACTAGATCGTATCAAGAAGCACTTAAGTGATCAAACTGAAGTATGGGCTATATACAATAAACAGATTACCAATCCTAGACAGCTTAAGAAAAAGCTTGTGTCTTCACAAGATGAAGAGAAGTCATTAGATGAGCTTTCAACCAAACTCAAAGAGCTACTAGGTGACAATTATCGTGGGACGCTAGTGGTTGCTGGTCTACCTGCATTTCTCTCACAATCAACTTGTCTAGAGCCCTTCTCAATACAATACGAGCAGCAAAAAAAGTACTTAAAGGGTATGAGTCGAGAAGAACTGCAAAAAGCATCTAATCTCAGTGCGTTAGAATTAGGCTTGAAGCAAGATATTGTAGGAAATGTTGAAGATAAGATTCGAAAAAGTAACCTAAATAAAGTAAGAGAACTACTAAACGAGAATAAAAAAGAGCTGAAAATTATAAGCGAGACCTATCGATTACTAGAAAAAGATATCAAGAAAAAAGTTGATACCTCAAAAATTTCTATCAATAATCACTTCATTGAACTTGAATCTGTTCTCAAGAGGGAAAGTAGTAGACACATCAGTAAGTTCAAAAGCTCTGTTACCAAAGAAGTCTATGGTCATATAGATCAAAATATAAGTAATAGTGATTTTAAGGAAGTATTCGATAGTGAAATTAAGGAGCAAGTTAATATTTTTGAAGAAAGTATGAAAAATGAAGTCAAAAAAGCAATAGAAAAGCTGGAAAGAAATATAGAAAAAACTCAGACAGAGTTTTTGAATAACGTAAACAAGATAACAAGAGAATATGAAAGCTTTGCTGAAGTTAATAATATAAATTTTGATTTGGATTTCAATATAAGTAGTGGCGTAAATATGACTGCACTAATGTCTACGATATTCGGAGTGGGCATCGCAATGATCTGGAATCCAGTAGGTTGGGTTCTCATTACTGCCACTGTAGCAGGCTTAGCTCTTAGCTTCGCCAAATCCATTTTTGGTGCTTTTTCATCTAGCTATAAGATGGAACAGCAAAAGAAAAATGTGAGTAAAAATTTACCGAAAGTATGCCAGAAAATCCAGGCAGAAGTGGATGACAGTATTAAACAGCTAGTGACAAAAATGACAGATAATAAAGCTGAAATATATAAAAGCTTTGAGGCTGTGCCTGAAGGTATAAATGCTTTAAACAAAGATTTAAAGCATGCTATAACCCATTTCGGTCAAATATCAGATGAACTATTAGTTTAGCTAAATAAATCAAGGAGTTTTATAGTGAGTGAAACATTAAAAGAGTATCAGGCTCAACAACAACGAATTTTAGGATTACTCTCTAAGTTAGATGCTTTCTTAAAAGAAGGTAGTGAGTTTGGCTTAGAGTTACCAGATGATGTAAAAGGTAAACTGTCTAATGCAATTAATAACGTTAAAGAAGATAAGCTAAAAATTGCTTTAATAGGCGGATTCTCTGAAGGTAAAACATCTATCGCAGCCGCATGGTTAGGTAAGCTAGATAAATCTAGCATGAATATTAGTGCAGCTGAATCTTCAAATGAAGTAAGTGTCTATGATATTGGTGATGATTGCTTGTTAATTGATACACCTGGTCTATATGGTTATAAAGAGCAAGAAAACTCTGATTTTGAAATAGAAAAATATAAAGACATCACTAAAAAATATGTGAGCGAAGCACATATTGTGTTGTATGTCATGAATTCAAAAAATCCAGTTAAAGAAAGCCATAAGGACGATTTAGTTTGGTTGTTTAGAGAACTGAATCTACTCTCACGTACTGTCTTTGTTTTAAGCAGGTTTGATGAAGTGGCTGACGTTGAGGATGAAGATGAATACCAACATTTTCTTGATATTAAAAAAAGTAATGTGACAGAAAGGTTGCAAGAGTTCTTAAAGCTAAATTCTAAAGAAGTTCAACAGCTAAGTATAGTAGGGGTCTCAGCTAATCCATTTGATGAAGGGGTTGAGTATTGGCTTGATAATCCTGAAGAGTTTAGCAAGCTTTCTCATATTGGCTCATTACAAGAGTCAACGAAAAGCATTGTAAAGAATAGCGGTGGCATAAGTGATATTGTCAATGATACACGTAAGTCGATATTCAGCGATATTATTATTCGAGAAATACCAAAGGTAGAACAAAAACAAGGAGAGATGGCCGAGGTCATTAGTGATTTAGAGCACCTATGGTCAAATAAACAGTCGGAGTTAGCTGGATTAGGCACTCAAATAAGAAGTGCACGCTTAAATATCAAAGACTCAATGAAGAGATTTTTTGATGATGTCATTATGCAAGCTCGTGGTGTTGGGATGGATACAGTTGCTGATTTTTTAGATAGAGAAGTTGGTGAAGAAGGAAGTAGGATTCAAAGCAATTTAAACTCAATATTTCAAAATGAGATAGCTACAGTCAGTCTTGCGCTCGATCAACAAATTGTAAAATTCGATACTGAGCTAGAGACTATTGATAGTGCTGTCAGTGTGATGGCTCGAAAAGGTGTTAATCATCTTGTTAAAAATGTGAAATTGGATAATAAGACAGTTCTGGCCGCCCGTGATGGTGTAAAAGCAATGACAAAGTATGTAGGTTTAGACTTATCAAAAATGCTTAAGTTCAAGCCACATGGCGCAGTTAAGTTAGCCAATAAACTTAACGGGGCTTTTGCATTTTTAGGGGTTGGTCTAGAGCTCTATGATTCGTATAGGCAAATCGAAATACAAAAAGAATTTGAAAGGTCTATGAAAGAGCTTATAGATAATTTGAAAAAGCAAGAGAAAGAAATTTTAGATCTTGTGGATAGTGAACGCTTTGTTCCTATGTTCTTTCAGGGATATATGGATTTGGAGAAATCATACCAGTCTTTACAGGATGAGATCAGTGGGTATAAAGATGTTAACAGTCGGTTTAAGCAATGGAAAAATAAAGGCTCAATTATTGATGCTGAGTTTAGAGAAATTTCATAAGCTTAAAAAAGGTTGAGACTTTCTTAAAAACTGTATATCTGCTCACAATCCGGGAGTTTCCTAAAAACTGTGTAACTGCTTATAATCCAATAACAGGAGAATAAGCAATGACTACTCAATCTGACATTAAAAAACTGGCCGAGCAAATGGCTGGTAGCATGAAAAGCTTTGATAACATCAAAGACTTCCAAAAGCAGCTCATGCAATCCTTTATCGATACTGCCTTAGAGGCTGAGATGGAAGACCATCTCGGCTACCCCAAGCATGAGAAAGCAGATAAACCAAACAAGCGCAACGGACACACTAAAAAGACCGTCCGCAGTGATACAGGCGATCTTGAAATCTCTACCCCAAGAGACCGTGATAGCAGCTTTGAGCCTGTACTCGTTAGTAAGCATCAAACCCGTATCTCAGGTCTCGATGATAAAATCATATTCCTTTACGCCAAAGGTCAAACCACCACTGAGATCGTAGAGAGCATTAAAGAGCTCTACGATGTCGACATCTCAAGCTCTCTTGTCTCAAGAGTCACCGATAACATATTAGAGGACATCACTGCTTGGCAGAACCGGCCGCTGAGCAGTGTTTATCCTATCGTCTATCTAGACTGCATCGTCGTGAAGATACGTCAAGACAAGCAGATCATCAACAAAGCCATTTACTTAGCCCTAGGCGTTAACCTTAACGGTAAAAAAGAGCTGCTTGGTATGTGGCTCTCAGAGAATGAAGGCGCTAAGTTCTGGCTAGGTGTTCTTACCGAGCTTCAAAACCGTGGCGTACAAGACATCTTAATCGCTTGTGTTGACGGTCTAAAGGGCTTCCCTGATGCCATTAACACCGTCTATCCAAAGGCACAGGTTCAGCTGTGTATCGTGCATATGGTGCGTTACTCCATGAAGTTCGTACCATGGACGGATAAGAAGGCCGTAGCGGCTGATTTAAAGGCCATTTACGGCGCTGATACCCTTGAGATGGCAGAGGCCAATCTTGAGCACTTTGATGAGACTTGGGGCAAAGATTACCCGCACGTGGTCAAGTCTTGGCGCAATAACTGGGAGGGCTTAACGGTGTTCTTTGAGTATCCGAAAGACATCAGAAAAGTGATTTATACCACCAATGCGATAGAGTCGCTAAACAGTGTGATTCGGACGGCAGTGAATAAGCGTAAGGTGTTCCCATCTGATCAGGCAGCATTCAAAGTGGTGTACTTAGCCACCCAGCAGGCGTCTAAAAAGTGGTCGATGCCAATCCGTAACTGGACGTCTGCTCTGAATCGTTTTATGATTATGTTTGATGACCGTATCAGTAAGCATTTAATCTAAATGGCAGTTACACAGAATCTGGGATGGTCTCCACAATCCTCTATCCATAAGTAAGCCACCTTCGCATTTCGCAAGGTGGCTTATTTTTTTACTAGAACTATTACCCATTTAATATCTATTAAGTACAGTTATTCATATGCTGCGCTTCTGTTAAATCTGGGTTGCGACAGTCTGTTGACGGATCATATCCGTCGTCATAACCTGAACGTTCAATCACGAATTTACGCAAATCAGCATCTGTGCCACCACCAAGGGTAAAATCATTTAATAAATCTACCATGTCTTGTGATACTTCAATATTGTTGTCCAAAAGGTAGTCAATGTGTGCTGCTTGCGTTGGTGTCAGTAGTTCGGTCGTTTCTACAGCGTGATCACCGGTTCCATTATCGTAGTAGTCATCATTTGAAATATCATGAGTAGTTTCACTCATGTCTGATATGGATGCAATGTCAGCATCCAGCTGCTCACTTAGATCTTGGAATATATCATCATAGGTTTCACCTGCAACCTCTTCATCAATCAAGCCGAAGTCAGCGACAGAAGATTCTTCGATGTTCTTATTAGAGTTTTTATCTTTTAAGTCTAACGAAAAAGAAATCCTTGTGACTTTCCAGCTAAGACCGTCTCTATGCATGATCACATCTAATGATTCATCCGAATCATCGGCATCAATGATCTGAACTTTGAATCGATTAAATGATAGGTAGCCAGTTTTATAATCAATATCTTCATTGTCGATTTTAGCCTTGTCTTCCGAGCTGTCATTACTTGAGTCAAAATCCAATTTTTGCCCTTGAAGCATTAATGCAACCCCATCAGGTGTGACCAAACCATCAACGAGTGGGTCTATCATTGCAGCGGCTAACATAGTTCCTAAAGCCTCAAAGCCATCTTGCTCATCACTTGCAGCAAGCTCTTCAACCATAGCGGCTTTGACTTGATCCTTTATGCTTTGCTTAACGCTAGGGAAATCAATATACCCTGACAGCTTATCTGCATCTTTCTGTTCAGCAGCATTTTTAATGTTATACAAAGCTATATATGGTGAAGCGTAAAGATAAATCGCAAATATAACTAACAAGCCTGCCAACCAAGGTAAAAGCTTTTTCAAAAAATCTCTCCTGAATTTCTAACAATATTAAAAGACGATGAAGCAATACGGATAGCTAACGCTTAGACTGAAATGCTTAGCTGCTATATTTACAAAGTATAATTTTTACCAATGTCATGAATTTATGCAGATTTACATAGTAGTAACATTTAGAAATTAATGCTAACATTAGTTGACTTATAAAACAATTCAATAAACTCACGTTTATCAAAACATCTTTCAGTATTCGACAGGAACATCACCGTTGTCGTCCGTACAATAATATTCTTAGGTCTATATAAATTCTGAGTCCAGCAAAATAAAAATTAACCATTGTTTATGATCTATATTGAGTACGAGATAACAGTTCCTTCCAAAAATGAGTTGATAGATAAGCTTGCTTAAAAGCACAATCTAGCTAAAATTGTTACCACAAAGCGAATCACTTTCTTGTACGGCTAATCATGCATTCATTGCATGGTTAGCCCTTAGAACATAGAGAACAAAAAAACATGGCTAAAACACCGGTAAGCAAAAAAGACAAAACAGACAATGGCAATTTTGAAGAAGCCCTTTGGGATGCGGCCAACAAGCTACGAGGTAGCGTCGAATCATCAGAATATAAGCACATCGTCCTTAGCCTGATTTTCTTAAAATTCATCAGTGATACTTTTGAGCAGCAGCGCCAAAAGCTTATTGATACAGGCTATGAAAAGCATATCGACATGGTGCAAGCCTATACCAAAGACAATGTGTTCTACTTGCCAGAAGAGAGCCGTTGGAGCTTTATTCAGCAGAATGCTAAGCAAGAAGACATCGCGCTTAAAATCGATACGGCGCTTAGCACTATTGAAAAAACCAACCAATCATTGAAAGGCGCATTGCCTGACAATTACTTCTCACGTCTTGGCTTAACGGCCAGTAAGCTTGCCGCCTTGATTGATGTCGTCAATAACATCGATACCATTGGTAATCCTTCCGAGGACACGGTAGGGCGCGTGTACGAGTATTTCTTGGGTAAGTTTGCCGCAACTGAAGGTAAAGGCGGTGGTGAGTTCTATACGCCTAAGTCTGTGGTAAATCTCATTGCAGAAATGGTTGAGCCGTATCAAGGCAAAATCTATGATCCGTGCTGCGGTTCAGGCGGTATGTTCGTCCAGTCCATTAAGTTCATCGAGAGTCACCACGGCAATACCAAAGACGTGTCTATCTATGGGCAAGAGTACACCAGCACGACCTACAAGCTCGCTAAGATGAACCTTGCCATTCGTGGCATCTCAAGCAACTTGGGTGATGTGGCTGCCGATACGTTCTTTAAAGATCAGCACGAAGACCTGAAAGCCGACTTCATCATGGCAAACCCACCTTTTAACCAAAAGGATTGGCGCGCCCCTGATGAGCTGGTCGATGATCCACGCTGGGCAGGCTATCCGACACCGCCGACGGGCAATGCCAACTATGCATGGATATTACACATGATATCTAAGCTCTCTGAGCACGGTACAGCAGGTTTCGTACTGGCCAATGGTTCGATGTCTACCACCACCAGTGGTGAAGGTGAGATACGCGAGCAAATCATCAAAAACGATCTGGTCGATTGTATGATTGCGCTACCGGGTCAGCTGTTTTATACCACGACCATTCCGGTGTGCTTATGGTTCATCAGTAAGGACAAAGCTGCCACCTCCGCTGATAGCCAAGCACGTGGGCTGCGTAATCGCAGCGGTGAGACGCTATTCATTGATGCCCGTAATATTGGTGCGATGATTGACCGTACTCATAAAGAATTTTCTACTGATGATATCGAGGCGATTGCCAAGACGTATCATGCATGGCGTGGAGAGAAGGAAGCAGGTGGTTATGAAGCATACGAGGACGAGGCAGGCTATTGCAAATCGGCAAGCCTAGAAGATATCAAAGCCAATGATTATGTGCTTACCCCGGGGCGTTATGTCGGTGCTGCGGCAATTGAAGATGACGGTATTCTGTTCGAGACTAAGATGTTAGAGCTAAGCCAAACACTGTATGCACAGATGAAAGAATCTAAAGAGCTAGATGCCACCATTCGTCAGAACTTGGAGGTATTGGGTTATGGTGAGTGAAGAAGCGATTTATACGGTTGGCGAGCTAATTAAAGCGGGTGTTTTATACAAACCTTTAGATGGAAATCATGGTGGTATTCATCCTAAAGGTAACGATTTTGTTGAATCTGGAATACCTTTTGTGATGGCTTCTGATATGTCTAATGGGCAAGTTGATACTAAAACTTGTAAATTTATATCAGCTGATCAGGCGAGTACTTTAAGAAAAGGTTTTGCCATTACTGGAGATGTCTTAATATCTCATAAGGCTACGATTGGTCGAACAGCTATTGTTGGTGAAATAGAATCTGAATTTATAGTCTTAACCCCACAGGTTACTTATTATAGAGTGAAAGATACAGACCAACTAAATAATAGGTATCTAAAATACTATTTCGACTCATATGAATTTCAAGGCTTATTAAACCAGTGGGCTGGAGGAGGTTCTACTAGAGCTTATCTTGGGATCACTGGACAGCTAAAATTACCAATAAAGATTTTAGATATTCAAAAACAAAAAGCCATTGCTCATATTCTTGGCTCTTTAGACGACAAAATCGAGCTAAACCGCCAAATGAATGAGACGCTAGAAGCGATGGCGCAGGCATTATTTAAGAGTTGGTTTGTTGATTTTGATCCGGTCATTGATAACGCGTTAGCGGCTGGCAAACCGATTCCTGATGAGTTTATGGAACGTGCGGAGCAGCGTAAAGCAATTGAGAAAAAAGATAATTCAGAGATTCAGCACTTATTCCCTGATACGTTTGAGTTTACGGAAGAGATGGGTTGGATTCCGCAGGGTTGGGATGTTGATGCTTTTTCTGAACATAGCATAATAACTATGGGTCAATCTCCAAAAGGTACTAGTTATAATTCTGATGGCGAAGGTATTGCTCTTATAAATGGACCTGTCGAGTTTGGAGAGTATTTTACTAGCAAGATTAAGTGGACAACTGAGCCAACAAGAATATGTAAGGAAGGGGATTTAATTGTTTGTGTTAGAGGTAGTACAACTGGTCGTTATGTAAAATCAGATGGTGCTTATTGTATTGGGCGAGGAGTCTGTTCAATAAGAGGAAAGAAATCTCAGTGTTTCTCTGATTTTTGGTTTAAAAATGCTTTATCTGATTTACTAAGATTTGCTACAGGTTCGACATTTCCAAGCTGGAATGGCCCAATGATAAAGTCTTTTTCTTCAATAATTCCTAGTTCTAAAGTGATTGCTGAATTTGATAAGTTAGTATCGCCTATGGTTAAACAACAAGGTATATCAAGTAAAGAAGGCCAAACTCTCGCCAAACTCCGCGACACCCTTTTACCCAAGTTAATGTCAGGTGAGCTTCGAATTCCTGAGGCTGCGGCACTTGTGGATGAAGCTATATAACTTTTGATGTTAAACGTTTATCCCAAAAATATAGTCATTAATGGAGTTCAAGATGAAAAAGCTTTTACTTAGTTTGGCGCTTAGTTTAGGTACTTTATCTGCGGCTCCTGCAATGGCTGCCGCTCCTGCTTTCTCTGCCAGTCAAATGGCTCAAGTCAAAATCAAAGACTTGAGCTTTAAAGAAGTCATGCGTCAGTTTTATAGCGGTCGTATGGGTTATGAGTTTATTGATGATGAATATATTGAGTCGATGCCAAATATTGGTTTAGACAGTATTGATAGCGATGGAGAGAGAACAGTTGCTTTAATGCATCCGGTATTGCCTTATAAAAATGTAGCAGGTGAGCCACGTTATTTGGCCATCATCGAAAAAGTTCAAGTCAATAATGGTTCATTGGTTTCTTGCCATGTTTGCGGTGCAACAGCTGATTTATACAGTTTTCAGAAGCTAAGTAACGGCCAGTTTCAATTGGTAAGTAAAACACCAAACGATGTGGAGTTTTCTACTAGCTGGGGGCGAGTTGGACTTTATGCCGAAGATATTCAGAACGGCCTACAGCCGTTGGGGAAAAACCTAATGGGCAGTATATTTATGAATGGTTATACCTCTACTGGGACAACGGATAGCTGGTGGGATGTATTGTTCTTACCTGAAAATGACTTTATCAATATATATACGTTAGGTGATGCTGGCTCAAACAATGCCGGAAATTACGAGGAAGACTCACCTCTGTACTATAGCTATGATGTTGCTTTTAAAGTCATACCTGAAAACACTACTTATTATCCTATTAAATTGACTTATAAAGGCGATAAACCTACTGAGGATTACGATCGTATCAATAGTGTCAATTACAGCAAGATTGTAAAGTTCAATCCGGTGAAAAAGGCTTATGAATAATCTAGCTTTAGCTTAGCCGTGGACTGGCATATTAGTTGTCGAGAAAGATAATACAGAATAATAAAAAGGACTTACCATTGAAATTCACTGAAGACCGACTTGAACAAGCTATTATCGAGCTACTAGCAGCCGAGGGCTATCCACATACGGTTGGCGAAGCACTCGACCGCAACCCTGACGATGTGCTGATTAAGTCTGATCTTCGACAGTTTCTAGCCACTCGCTATAAAGCAGACTTGATCACAGAGTATGAGATTGATTCTATCATTCATAAGCTCGAATACCTTCCAGCATCTGATCTGTACGATACTAACAAAGCCATTATGAAGTTTGTCGCCGATGGGTTCTTCTTGAAGCGTGAGGACTATACCCAAAAAGACTTATACATCCAGCTGCTTGATTATGAGGCACTCGATAACAATCGCTTTCGCATCGTTAATCAGATGGAGATACAAGGCTTTGAGCTCCGTATTCCTGATGGCATTCTCTATATCAACGGCTTACCACTGGTGGTGTTTGAGTTTAAGAGTAGCATTCGTGAAGATGCCACCATGTTTGATGCCTACACCCAGCTGACCACTCGCTATAAGCGTGATATTCCAGAGCTGTTTAAATACAATGCGCTATGCGTCATCAGTGATGGAGTCAACTCAAAGATGGGCTCTTTCTTTGCGCCTTATGAGTTCTATTACTCTTGGCGCAAAGTGACTGGTGATGAGAAATTAGAGAAAGATGGCATCCATTCCTTACTAACCATGATTAGCGGATTATTTGATAAAGCACGTTTGGTTGATGTCATTCGCAATTTTATCTATGTGCCTGATAAATCCAGCAGGGAAGAAAAAATCGTTTGTCGCTATCCGCAGTATTATGCTGCCACCAAACTGTTTGACAATATTAAACGTCATATGAAAGTGCTTGACACTAACGGTAAATTTGATGAGAGCGATTCTTTACGAGACGGGAAGGGCGGTACGTACTTTGGCGCGACTGGCTGTGGTAAGAGCTTTACCATGCTGTTTCTAGCACGTCTGCTGATGCGCGACGTTGAGCTTGGCAGTCCAACTATTATCTTAATCACCGATCGCACCGACTTAGATGGTCAGCTGTCTGAAACCTTTACCAATGCTAAGACCTATATCGGCGATGACAATATCATCAGTGTCGAAAGTCGAGCGCATCTACGCGAACAGTTAAAAGGTCGCAGAAGTGGCGGTGTATTCTTGACGACTATTCATAAGTTTACCGAGGACTTAGCGCTACTGACAGAGCGTACCAACGTCATCTGTATTTCAGATGAAGCGCATCGTAGCCAAATTAATCTTCAGCAGAAGATCACTGTCACTGAAGATGGGGTGAAAAAGACTTACGGCTTTGCTAAGTACCTGCATGATTCATTGCCCAATGCCACTTACGTGGGCTTCACGGGCACACCGATTGATGCCACCCTTGATGTCTTCGGTCCAGTCATTGATAGCTACACCATGGTTGAGTCGGTATTCGATGAAATCACCGTGCGTATCGTCTATGAAGGCCGCGCTGCCAAAGTACTACTCGATAGTAAGCAACTTGATGAAGTAGAGAAATACTATCAAGAAAGTGCTGACGCTGGCACCAATGAGTATCAGATAGAGAAAAGCAAAAAAGCCATGGCGAGTATGTCGACCATACTTGGTGACCCTGATCGCATAAGAGCCATTGCTGAAGATTTTGTTCAGCATTATGAAGCGCGAGTAGAAGAGGGCACGACGCAAAAAGGCAAAGCGATGTTTGTCTGTAGCAGCCGTGAAGCTGCCTATCAGTTATATAAAGACATCATAGAGCTGCGTCCTGAATGGAATGAAGTGCGAGCATGCGAGGAAGGCTCAACCTTATCAGAGAGTGATAAGAAAAATGTCATGCCCATGGAGCGTGTCAAAATGATTATGACTCGTAACAAGGATGACGCAAAAGGCATGTGGGACAATCTCGGTAATAAAGACTATCGCAAAGAGCTGGATCGTCAGTTTAAAAACGGCAAATCTAACTTTAAGATCGCCATCGTCGTTGATATGTGGCTTACAGGCTTTGACGTGCCATTTCTCGATACCATCTACATTGATAAACCCCTACAAAAGCACAGCCTGATTCAGACCATATCACGGGTCAATCGTAAGTTTGAAGGCAAAGAAAGTGGCCTAGTGGTTGATTATATCGGCATCAAAAAGCAGATGAACCTTGCGCTCTCGCATTACACAGGCGGTCAGGTTCAAAACCTAGACGATATCCAAAAGTCAGTCGTAGTGGTCAAAGACCATTTAAACCTACTTGATACGGTCTATCATAAGTTTGACTCTAGCCTGTACTTTAATGGCACGCCGCTAGAGCAGCTCAATTGCTTGAATGCGGCGGCTGACTTTGCGCTGCAATCTAAGAAGCTAGAAAAGCGTTTTATGGACTTGGCCAAGCGTTTGAAGTCTGCCTATGATATTTGTGTGGGTAGTGAAGCACTTACAAAGGCGCACAAAGACAAGATTCATTACTACCTAGCCATTCGCACCATCATCTTTAAAATCACTACTGGCGGCGCACCTGATACTGAGCAAATGAATCAAAAGGTGCGTGATCTAGTGAAAGACGCGCTGATGAGTGATGGCGTTGAAGAGATCTTTAAGCTCGGTGATAACACAGATGGTGAGATCGATATCTTCGATGAAGATTACTTAGCCAAGCTTGAAGTGATTAAGCAGCCCAATACCAAGTTAGAGTTACTGCAACAACTACTGGCTAAAGCCATTGGTGAGCTGAAAAAAACCAACAAGGTGAAGGGCGTGGATTTCAGTAAGAAGATGAATGCGCTTGTCGAGAAGTATAACGACCGTGACGAGCAAGACTTACTACGCGCCGAAGTCATTGGCGATTTCTCTGACGAGATCATTAAGCTCTACCATGAGCTGCGCCAAGAGATGGCATCGTTTGGTGAGATGGGTATCGACTTTGAAGAAAAAGCCTTTTATGACGTTCTGCTGTCACTGGCGCACAAGTACGACTTCACTTATCCAGAAGATAAGCTAATTGAGCTGTCTAAAGAAGTAAAAAAACTGATAGACGATAAAGCAAGATACACCGACTGGAACAAGCGCGACGACATCAAAGCGGAGCTACAGTTTGATTTGATGATATTACTTGATGAATGGGGCTACCCACCTGTGGACTCAAAAGAGGTCTATAAAGAGATATTTGAACAAGCTGAGAATTTTAAGAAAAGTAGGGTGGTTTAGATATACTTATACATAATTTAGTATGACCTATTTGAGTTTGAAAATGCTGTGACGATAATTTGCTTGAGTCAGGTATTGTTGCCTGACTTAAGTAAATCAGCCTCCAATATAGTCGGGGCGGTTCACTTTCCAGTTGCAAGCTTCTGGCGAGGGTTGGAATATTACCAACAAAAAATGCCTTTAGCTATTGAATTATCCCGTAGGGAAGTGTTGATAGCTAAAGGCATTTTTCATTTTTAGCCAGAGAGATATGAACATCAGATACTAAAACAGAATGACGCTTGATGATGACATTAGGTGCATATAAGAAATTATAATAGCTATTTATAAAACGATTGCTTCACAAACCATAAAACGCTTTATTACCAAGGCCTACAGCACACATAATAGTTTATAAAAAGCTAAAACATCCATTCAAATACACCTCTTACTAGAGATCAATCTGCCTAAAAATAGTGGAAAATCCAACACATTTGATAGCAATACAACACCTCCATCGTTTATCTTACTATCACTAAAATTCATAATCATTCTAGATATCTTAATATACATACCTAACAGAAGGGGTCAGTTCTATCGTGGCCGCAATAATTACTTCTTCAATAAAAAGGTACTATCGTTATAATTATATCTCTTTAGATACTATATACGCTAAAAAAGCCTTTTTTAAATATAGTGTGTTTTTCAATCTATTTAGGCATTAAAATACTACTCCTTATTTCTCAATAGCTCCAATACCTTTTTCTCTCCAAGCTGATCGATCAATGCCTGTAGATGAGCAGTAGAGTCGGCTTGTGATTGAGCATTTGCTTTAAACTCTGCTGTATCTCTGCCTTCTCGTAAAGCATCTAAATAGTCAGCCCACTTCTGCATCATATTGCTACGATCATCAATGTACTCAAATCGACCGTAAGCTGTGCCATTAGGATCTTTAGTTGTATGACCCAATGCCATCTCTACAAGTACAAGTGGATACTTGAGCTGCTCTTGTAAGATGGTCTTCGCTGTCGCTCTAAAACCATGAGCACAATGTATATCTTTATAGCCTAAATCCTTTAAACGCTTATTAGCAGTTGCATCAGAGATGATCTGATGCTTTTTTGCCGTCTGGCTAAAAAAGACATATTCTGTATGTCCATTAACCTTTTGCTGTTCACGCAATATAGCCACGGATTGATGAGGTAAGGGGACAACCATATCCTTGACCATGTTTACCTTACCTTGACCTTTTAAAGGCTTCAGCTGCCACCTGCCAGCCTCTAAGTCTAGATCTGCCCAGCGCATACGTCTTAGATCACCATTACGAACAAAGAGAAGCGTTAATAGCCTAAGAGAGTTTATGGTGTTTGGATCACCTTCTATTGTTTCAATATCTCTAAGAAGTTTAGCCAAGTCCTTCGGTTTAGTAACCGCAGGACGATGACCGTAACTTGACTTAGCCAACTGGCTCTTAATGAGCGCCGCAGGATCACTCGTACAGAAGCCTCGTGCCCCAGCATAGACAAACACATCACTGGCAATACCAGCACAGCGTTCAGCCTTATCTGTGGGCTTGCCAGCTTTATTTAATGAGTTAGCCTGAATATCTAGTAGCACTTCAAGCATTCTAGGTGAGTCAATTTCACTGATAGGTTCATTACCAATATAGGAGCATATAAGCTCTAAACGGCCTTTCTTACGAATCAACGTATTACCTTTTTGAGTATGTTCTAGTCCTTCAAAATACTCCCAAGCAAAATGATTAAAAGAGTTTTTAGTTTTACTAATAATAATTTTCTTTAATTCTTCACGATGATTTTTAGGGTCAATACCTTTACTTAGTAAGTCCTCATATTCACGCCAAACTTCACAGGCACGAGCATATGAGGTACTTGGATATATACCGATGGAGATAATACTTTGCTTAGGGTTTGAAGGTGGGTAGTAGCGATACATCCATGATTTGGTTTCAGTAGGACGTACCATTAAGAATAGCTTGGGATGATTTTTGACAGGAACGAAGTATTTTTTATCTTCAGGCTTATGGCTGCTGATGCTTCGGTCTGAACTGATCGCTTTTCTTTCCATATCCTAGATCTCCATGAGTAGACTCAAAACTCGGTATACTTGACAGTATACTCAAAGTGCATGGATTAGGATAGATAGAGCAGGACAGTATAGAACGCCAGATACAACAAAGCCCCTGATATCAGGGGCTTTAGATGTTCTATAAGATAGTATAGGACTATGTAATGGTACCCGGAGCCGGACTTGAACCGGCACGCTATTACTAGCGAGGGATTTTAAATCCCTTGTGTCTACCAATTTCACCACCCGGGCAAAACTTGTATTATCTAAAAGTAAGCTTTCTACTTGTTAGATAGTGGTCGCTATTATAAGCATTTATATTAATAAAGCAAGCTAAAATTAATATAATATGAATAAAATTTTAACCTAAATAATTGGAGGCTGAGGTCGGAATCGAACCGGCGTTAACGGAGTTGCAGTCCGCTGCATGACCACTCTGCCACCCAGCCAATCAAGGACGCCTATATTAGCAAATATAATTTAAATTACAAGTTATTTTTTAGCTAAATGCGAATTATCTACTCAATTCTCCTTATTTGACCATAAATTAATGGCTATTCAAAGTATTAAGAGGTCAAATTAAGCTATTATCAAGCTTAAAATTAGGAATGGTTCGTCAAAAAACATCATAATTATCAAACACACAACGAAATAATATCTTTATTATTTCGTTGTGTGTTTGATAAAACGAGATAGGGAATAGATAGTGTTTTAAAAAGGTCTTGTTTGAGCTAAAAAGGAGACCGTTTATTATCGAAAAATCAGCGTTATATGTCTGTCATTAAAGCGCTGCAAATGAGAGTTTATGAATAAGTGCGCTTAATGAGAGAGTCGAGCATAAAACTTTATAGGTCTGAATAATTTGAATAGTAAGTGACTCTGTTATCACGCAAAAAACCCGCTAATCCTAAGCCATAACGCTCAGCGACACGCACTGCGGTACTGGTAGGTGCAGACATACCGACTAGCCAAGGGATGCGCCCACGAATCGATTTTTGTATCAGTTCAATCGATAGGCGCGAGGTCATAAGGACGCAGCTAATCTCTATTTTATTGCGCAGTTGCCAACCGATCAGCTTATCAAGCGCATTATGGCGTCCTACATCTTCGAATAGGTATAGCTGCTGATTATACATCGTCGCAGCGGCGTGTACGGCACCAGTCAATTGGTGAGTATGCTGCATCGCATCGACTTGCTGGCGTATTGCTAATAGACAGTCAAGACTTGGTGTATCTGCCTTTTGTCTGTTTTGACGATAGATACTCAAGTCAGGCAGTGCTTGTGTTAGCCCTGTGATGCCGCATATACCACAACCTGTACGCCCTGCTAGCTGACGTTTTTGCGCTTGGATACGCTGATGGCAACGCTGGTTTAGTACTAGCTCCACCACATAAATGTCATAATCTTGCAGTGACGATAAGCTTTGTTCAAATGCTGCAGATTCAAAAATTTCATCCGTAGCATCTCTTATAAATCGTTCCTTTATAAATGAATCTTGCGTGAGATTTTGATAATCTGCAATATCATTCAGTTGGGTAACTTCCCAATCAAGCAGCTCATGACTATGCTGAATTAAGCCTTCGCTAGACAAAAAGCCGACGGCTAAATACTCTAGCTGGTGAGGGCTTGCCATCAGTACCGCATAGTGAATACCATTGATAACGATAGCAACCGCAGCTTCCACTGCTAAGCTCGCTGATTGGCAGTCGATACTGATTTGCTGCATATGGGTCTGTGCAATATTAGTCTTAGCAACACGGGTCTCAATAATGTTGTTAGAGTTATACTTATCTGTCGGATAATGATGCTTTTGCGCCCAATGATTACGTGCAAGCGGCGTTGCAGATGACTCTATAGTTTCTGACGTCTTATCTGTTAGGGTGTTTACCGAAAAATTATCGCTATATTTTGCGTCAGTTTCAGTATCACTTTGGGCAATCATAATACCTCGTTATATCGTATGGTCATTACCAAAATTATCATCTCCTTTAAATATATGCATCATTCAATGATTCGCCCGTTGCTGACTATGCATGATCGGTCGTAACAGCATTTGCCTCAACGCGTTGCAAAACAACGGTCGTCGATTTATACGCTGGTATGTGAGAGTCTGGTGCATGCGTGTCTAAATCAAATAAATCATTACATTCAGGATAATAAGTTGCGACAGCGTTAGCGGCGATATCCATCTCAGTCAATACTAACGGCCCTAGCGTGCGTGGCTGAGCGGTACCGTCTGTGTTATTTGAACCATTTGAGCTGGCATGGCGAGATACCATTACTCGGTCACCTGCTTGCCAACCCAAACGAGTCATTTCATCTGGGTGCATAAACAACACATCACGGCGAGTGGTTTGGCGATAGCGATCTTCAAATCCGAAAATCATGGTATTAAATTGGTCATGGCTACGGACACTGGTCAATTGCCAAATTTTTTGTTCATTGTTTGGCGCACTATTAGTATTATCATTGGGTTTTTTGTCATGGTGAAAGGCTAAAGAGGTCTCTGCCATTTGTGCTGCGACGTAGGTGATAGGGTATTGTGGTACTTCAAATTGCGCTTTGCCACTGTCAGTATTCCACACACGATGCCGCGCAGAATGGTACAAATGAAAGCCACGCTCGGTTTCGCGAATACGCTGATTAAAGTCTTCAAAACCGTCAATCGCTTGGGCGATATAATCACGAACGATGTCAAAGTCTTCACTCATTGCTTGCCAAGGAATGGACGAATCAGCACCAAGCAAATGAGTGGCGATATCTGCCACAATTTGTGCTTCAGATTTCAACGTATCGCTGACGGGTTTCAGGTTGCCTCGAGTGGGTACAATCTGACACATGGAATCTTCGATAGTGGCAAATTGCTCACCTTTGGCAGTAATAATACGTTCGGTACGACCTAAGCAAGGCAGAATAAGATTGTTCGCGCCCGGATACAGCATAGTTTCATTAAGTTTAGTACCGACAAAAATATTGAGCTGAGTGGTGGTTAAAGCTTGCTGAATTGCACTGGTATCAGGTGCTGCCACGGCATAATTACCGCCCATACTCATAAATACTTTTAGCTTACCGGCAATCAATGCTTTTGCACCAGAGACCACATCAAAGCCATTTTCTTGCGGCATCGGACGTTCAAACACACGCTCAAGGCTGTCTAGTAGCTTTTGTGCAGGGCGCTCATGGATGCCCATGGTACGGTCGCCCTGTACGTTAGAGTGACCACGGACGGGAGACGCGCCTGCGCCATCAATACCAATCATACCCATTAATAATAATAGGTTGGTAATCATCGCTACATTGTCATCGCCTTGGACGTGCTGAGTGATGCCCATGCCCCAGGTGCAAATGGTCGCAGGACTCGCCGCTACCAGTTTTGCTATAATAATGATTTCCTCTTTACTGATACCAGACCCGCGTTCCACATCAGGCCATGATTGTTGGCGCAGCCATGCGTCGAGTGCCTCATATCCTGACGTATGCTCATCGATAAAGCTTTGATCGATTTTATTGTTTTTAGTCAGCCACTTAGCGATACCGGTCAAGAGTGCTGCATCGCCGCCGATCTGAATTTGAATGACCTCATCGACCATCTCATCACTTTGACCAGCTGCCATATGCGTGGGCTTTTGCGGATTTCTAAATTTACGTAAGCCTTGTTCGCGCATAGGGTTGATTGAGAGGATTCGACAGCCTTGCTCGTGAGCATGAGCAAGCATTTCAAGCATGCGTGGATGATTGGTCGCAGGATTTTGTCCAAACATCAATATCAGTTTGGCTTGCTCAAAGTCTTCCAATTTCACGGTCGCTTTGCCAATACCCAACTGTCTACCGAGCATTACCGACGTTGGTTCGTGACACATATTGGAGCAATCTGGTAAATTATTGGTGCCAAAACAGCGCACAAACAGCTGATACATAAAGGCGGGCTCGTTGGTCACACGGCCTGAGGTATAAAATAGCGCCTCATCTGGCGAATCAAGCTGTCCTAACTGCTCAGCGATACATTGATAAGCAGCTTCCCAAGAGATTGGTAAGTAGCGGTCTTGCGCGGCATCATAATATACAGGCTCTGATAAACGACCACTATGCTCAAGCTCATAGCCCGACCAGCCTTGTAATTCAGTGACGCTATGTCGCGCAAAAAACTGCGCATCGGCTTTTTTTGTCATGGTCTCACTAGCAATGACTTTGATACCATTTTCACAGACGTCGATGGCTTTATGTGATTTGTGGTCAGGCCAAGCGCAGCCCGGACAGTCGAATCCGCCTTTAGGTTGGTTGCTTTTTAGCACACTTACGCTACCCCGTAAAAAAGTCTGATAATCCATCAGCTTACGAGTAGAGGAAATCAGCGCAGGCCAACCGGCAGCAGGGTGGGAGTAGACAGGAATTTTGCGCATGACAGACCTCATAGTAAATGGCGGTAGCGAACTTTGATATACAGCAACTATATAGTGACGAGCGAGAAGTTTGTAGAAGCATTAACTTTGACATACTCCCACCACTTTCGCCAAGCTCAAGTGGGGGATTCTAAAAGCAGATGCTCTTAGGCGACTTTCTCACGAAGGTCGCTTGTTTTCTGTTTCAACGGGCGACCCTTACTGCATCCTCCCTCCGCAGACAAAACGGCATGTCCTGCCGCTAATATATTACGAGCCGCATTAAAATCAGCGTTCGCAACATACCTACATTTGACGCACTCAAATTTAGACTGAGTTTGTCTATTCTCTTTAGCAATATGCTGACATTGAGAACAGGTTTGACTGGTGTAGTGTGGGTTTACCTTGATCAGTAACCCACCGCGCCATTGCTGTTTGTACTCAAGCATATTAACCATCATGCCCCAGCCTTGATCTAGGATTGATTTGTTTAATCCCGACTTGGCTTTAACATGACGACCTTTGTTCTCCACCGACCCGCTGGCTGATTTCGACATATTAGCGACCTTTAAATCCTCACAAGCAATCATGGCGTGGTTTTTGCTGATGCGGGTGGTGACTTTATGCAAGTAGTCATGGCGAATATTAGCAATGTGGCTGTGTAGCTTTTGAATCTTGCGGTTTTGCTTTTTCCAGTTTTCACTGAATTTTACTTTCTTTGCTAACCCTCGTTGCAATTTGGCAAGTTTGAGTTGATTGGTTTTAAAACTGTTTTTCGGTTTGATGTACTGACCGTTTGAAGTGGTGAGTAGTTTGCTGATACCCATGTCCAAGCCAATGGCGCTTGTGGCAGGGTGACGAGGGTTCTCATCCAGTTCTCGCTCCGTACCAAAAGACACGTACCAGTGCCCTGATTTCTTGCTGATGGTGACATTTTTAATTGTACCAATGATGTCTTGCGACTTCCTAAACTTCACCAGGCCAATGCCATTAGGCAGTTTTACTCGATTACCTTCAACACGGCAATATTTATCAAACTGAACCAAGCGAATTGAGTCGCAGCCATCGGATTTGCGCTTAAATCTTGGCATCAACGAGCGTAGCTGGATTTCTGTGCCGTCAGCCAGTTTAAAGAACTTGGGTTTGCGAGGTTTCTTTTTATTGTCTTTTAATCTGGCATGTACTTTAGGATCAAAGAACCGCGACCAAGCCGATGCCAGATCGCGTACTTTTTGTTGTAAAGACACAGCGTTTGAGCTGCTTTTTAGGAAGTTAAAATCAGGATTACTTTTTAAATCTATAATTTTATTAACCAGATTGGTGGCATTAATAAACTCATCTTTAGCAAACATCTCAAATGAGATTGCCAGCATTTGATTCCAAACAAAACGTGCAGAGCCGACAAGATTATTTAAAATAACCTCTTGCTCCGTATTAGGCTCAAGCCTAAATTTATACGCTTTGTTGATTTTCATAAATGCTCGTGGTGAGTTATAAGTATTACAATAATTAATTATTATACTGGATTCAGGCGCATATTATGTAATTTAAACATTGAAAATGATGCGAAATTCACCGCCACCCTAATGTCGGATGGCGTCCTCTTTCGCGGGTTTGATAGATAACAAAAAAACCTTTAAGAAAAATGCATTTTCTTAAAGGTTTATCGTGTCAATGCTCACTCACAAGCGAGCATAGAATGATGTCTGCTAAGTGAAGTCCTCTTAAGTAAAGTCTTTATAAATACCGTCTTCTTAAGATATTAGTAACGCGCGTCTTTAGGTTTTTTACCATTTGGCCAATCATTGACCTTACCAGCAAAGTCAGGGCGCGGCTGATGAGTAAAGAAGTGCGCCACATCGACGGCATCTTGATCGCTCAGCACATTTCCGTGACCCCATAAGCCTTTGGTCTGAATACCCATGGGCATGTTGTATTTTACAAAGGCTGCCGCCTTGTAAGTACGTGCCATACCAGCACCGATATTAAAGGATTCATCGCCCCACAGTGGCGGGAACACGATATCGCCGCGACTGTCTTTGATGCCTTCGCCATTATCACCATGACAAGTTGCACATTGAGCTTTATAAATTTGTTCGCCGCGGACAGGGTCTGGGGTTAATGATTCATCCACTTTACCCGTATTTTGGATATCGACTTTTTGCTCTTTTGGGGTGTTTTGCGATAGCCACTTCATATAAGCCAACATTGCCAGCATTTCAGGGGATTCAGGTTTCAACGGTTTGCCATTCATTGAGCGCTGGAAGCAGCCATTAATACGTTTGGTTAAATCAACTTCCTTACCAGATCGTGGCATCACGCGCGGATAGAAGTTATAACTATTGATGTACGGATCACCCAGTGGAATTTTACCTTGTGAAATATGGCAGCTGTTACAGTTCATTTGCGCGCCCACATGCTCTGGCAGTAAGCGCTTAGTTTCGTTTAATAAGCGTTTACCATAAAATATCTCATCAGCATTTGGTTCATCCAAGATAGCCGTATCTTGCGGCAGCACATAAGTGCCGATATCTTCGTTGGCATCATCAGTGGTGACTAAGCCGTACTCAGGTGCATTCTGCTCGATAGGCTCGGGCTGCGAGCAACCACTACTGATAGCGGCGATACTAAGCGCTGAAGCAGTAAGGATAGCGGTGGTTAAGTTGCCTATGGTCATTTTTTGAGAGATAACGCGAGCAATAGTAGGCAAGTTGAGTGGAGATTTTTTCATTATTTTGCTCCTTTTGTTTGCGCGTCAATACTTAAGTCTGGAGCAATATCCGTACTGGTTTTTGGTTTTTTGGCGAGGAAAGCCCGCATTTTTACCACGTCATTGACATCGATTTCAGGCGCTTGGTTGGTCCAGCTATTGCGGACATAATTGACCACTTCTGCCACATCTGCATCGCTAAGATTGCTGAATTCAGGCATAGTAAATGCCATACGGTCATGTGGAGTTTCAGGCATACGACCACCGCTCAAGGTAATCTGTAAGACCGAATCGGCATTGTTAGAATAAACCGCACTATTGCCATCAAGCGCTGGGAAAATACGCGCGACTCCTTTACCATCGACACGGTGACAAATTTGGCAATATTCGGCGTACAAAATCGAACCGCGCGAATCATAGTCACCATCTAGTAATTTTTGCGTAGTGATGTCTTTTTTCGCAGGCAGTGTGGCTTCTTTGTTTGGTGCTGGCGTTAATGTTTTTAGATAAGATGACATGGCGTTGATGTCGTAGTCGGTCATATACTGGGTGCTATGCTCAACCACTTCGGCCATGGCACCAAAGGCAGCAGTGGTATCAGTACGACCAGTTTTGAAGAAGTCATTTAATTCTGCAACCGTCCAAGTGCCAAGTCCGCGATGCTCACCGCGGATACTTTTGGCGCGCCAACCATCGATGATGGCACCGCTCAAATACTTGTTAGAATCTGCATTACTTAGAGCGATTTCTTGAAAGCCAATACCGCGCCCAGTATGACAAGAGCCGCAGTGCCCAGGACCTTCGACTAAGTATTGACCACGAGTCAATAGTGCGTCGTCTGTCTCAGGGACAAAGTCACGCTTGCGATCAAATAAGACCTGCCAGTATGCCAAGGGCCAGCGCCAGTTTGCTATCGGAGGTAGCTCGCTTTTTAGATTGGCTTGCTTGACGGCTGTGACATCGGACATAAAGAAGGCGTACATCGCGGCTAAGTCTTCTTCTGGCATGAGCTGGTAAGAGGGATACGGCATAGCAGGATATAAGGCTTTATTATCACTGCGTACCCCATGCTTAACGGCATTTTTAAAGTCGGCGAAACTGTAGTTGCCGATGCCAGTTTCTTGATCGGGTGTGATATTGGTCGAGTAAATTGCCCCAAGTGGCGTTAGCATAGGCAGACCGCCTGCATAAGTCTCGCCATCGAGCGTGGTATGACACGCAATACAGTCAGCAGTGCGAGCGATATATTCGCCCTGCTTGATGAGAGCAGGATCAGTGATATTGACCTCGATATCGTTACTGCTGGTGCGCATATTTGGCAGTAATTTCCCAATAATAAAGGCAACCACCAGCCCGATGATGGCTGCTATTATTATAATCAGTGGCCATTTTTTCATAAGCCCGCCCTCCATAAGATATTTTTACCAAGCTTATAATTCATCACCCATATTTCATGAGGTGTATTAATCATTCTTATTGAAATCAAAATTGAAATCGAATATTTGTGACTTAAGCTCAGCGAATTAAAAGTTACACGACTGTCATCTAGTATAGGGTAGCGGGTAATATTGTGATATTGTGGAAAACCACATTATGATTAAGGTTTTTAATTATAATGTACGTTTGGTAGGTCAAATATAAGGCTAGGTGTATGCATAAAAAGTCTAAAATTTGGACTATCTTAAAGGCTTGTTTTATTACCGTGGTAGCATGGGCTGCTTGGTTGCCGCTATCTAATGCCACCGCCCAGACTTACTATTTGGGTGTGCTGGCACCGCAAGGCGAGACAGCCGCACAAAATCGCTGGCAGCCGTGGCTTGACGAGCTTAATGATCAGTTATCAGATGACACCGTGATATTGGTACCTTTGGCGCTGGAAAATTGGCAACAGCAAATAGAAGCACAGCAGTTTGCGCTAGTGCTTGGCCCGCAAGTGCAGTTTATAAAAATGAATACTATCAGATGGCGCTGGCTGGCTACCTTACAAACAGAGACGGCTCAATTAAATAGCAATGCGCAAAACGCTCGTGATAAAAGTTCTCGTGATAAAATTTTTAGCAATCAAGGATTTGATGCTGAGGGTATTAATGGGCAACAATCGCAAAATCAGCTATCGACGACAGTCACCCTCGCCAATGAATTTAATAAGCTAAATGAATATACGCCATTAAAACAGCCGAGTGCGATGGAAGAGGTCGCCAGTGCTTTATGGGTCGCTGCCGACAGTGATATTTATCGTTTGCAGGATTTGGAGCAACGTCATATTGCTGCCGTCGACACTGACGCATTTGGCGGTTATTTATTGGGCGCACATTTATTACAGAAAAATGGCATTACGCCAAATCACTATCAAACACAGTTTGTCGGTTATCCGATAGAGCGCACTTTGCATGCCTTGGCTAGTGGCAAAGTAGACGCTGCCATTACGCCGCTTTGTTTGATGGAGGATATGGCAAGGCGCGGTCAAATCAATGACAAGCAATACCGTCTCATTCATCCAGTCGCCACTGTATCCAGCTGCCACTCTTCAACGAAAATATATCCAAATTGGACACTGGCAGCGACCGAGCAAGCGCCAGATGCTTTGGTGCGCCAGATCAATCAACATCTATTTGGCAAGCGTCAATTAGAGCAGCGCTGGTTACCAGCAGAATCAAGTAGCGATGCTGAGCGCATCCTTTATGAGATGAATCGCCATCCCGCCCAAAAGCAGCTGAGCGCGCATATGATCGACTGGATAAAGGCGCATCGATTATGGATGGCTGTGATTATTTTGGTTGTCCTGATATCGACAGTAAATTATGCTTGGATGAGCTGGCTGGCATGGCGGCGGCAAAAAAAGATAGTGCGGCAAAATAGACTAATCCGTGATTATGATCAGCAGTTACACCAATCAGAGCGCTTTGCGGTCATCGGTGAGATGAGCGGTGCTATCGCTCATGAAATCAATCAGCCGCTGGCAACCATTCAAAATTATGCGCAAGGATTATTGATACGCAGTCAACATGCAAGGTTGTCTAAAAATGCTATCGACATAACGCCACTTGACAATGCGGCAACAGAGAATGCTCTACAGCAGATTGTCAATGAAACAGAACGCGTCGCTGCTGTGGTGACTAATATCCGCCGCTGGGCTGGACGGTCGCAAGCGAATGAAACTCGTGTCGATATCGCAGCTATCTATCAACAGTGCATCTTATTATTGGGTGAGCAAGCAGTAGGTGTCAATTTTTGGCTGGCAAGTGATTATCAGCATTTAACCTTGCCAAATTTATTATTAGATCAGTTACTGATAAATAGCATGACCAATGCTGCACAGCAAGGGGCGACCAATATCATGCTACGCTGTCAGGCAGAGAGGTATAATAATAAGCAATGGTTGGTATTGCATCTAAGCGATGACGCTGGCGGCTTTGATCAAACTCAGCTGAATAGGCAGCACCTACCAGAGAGCCTACCCAGTCAATATGCTACCCAGTCTACGAAAACAGACGGTCTAGGATTAGGACTGATGATATGTCAGCGCTTATGCAAGTCGCTGGGCGGTATGATGCAGCTAAACAATATTGATGTCGAGCATGAAATTGAGCAAGTTTACCAAGTAATGAGCAGCGAGCAGCACCGCTTTAAACGTAGCTTAAACGGTAAAATCCAACTGCTACAAACCAATGCTAACTATCAGCTGTCAAACACGGTGGGCGCACAAATATCTTTTTATCTGTCATTATCTTTAGCGAATAATGACGAAAAACTCTAGGGTGTGTATAGAATTCAAATCAAGGGCAACCAGATAAAGACACAAGCGAGC
>NZ_JADQAH010000078.1:0-1277 GCF_022129225.1 Psychrobacter sp. Ps7
TGACCCCTGCCGTCAAATCCGTACACATAAACTTGGGAGATTTTAGTTACGCAGCCTGACGATAATAATCAAACCACATCTGTCTTGGCGATTTATAGCCCAAACCCTTTTGAATTCTCGTCTGATTATAGTAAAGCTCAATATATTGGCGAATGTCAGTCATCGCCGTAAATCTGGTTTTATAGTCTTGGTGGTATATCAGCTCATTCTTTAATAAGCCCCAGAAGCTTTCTATGGGTGCGTTGTCGAAACAATTGCCCTTGCCACTCATTGAACCTGTAAACTGATGCTGCTTGATGATTTTGTGATAGGCATGACTACAATACTGGCTGCCTCTGTCAGAGTGCACAATCAATCCTTGGCTTGGACGTTTATTCTTGATTGCCATATTGAGTGCACGACATACTAAATCTGCGGTCATTCGCTTATTGATAGCATACCCGACCAGCTCTTTGGTGTATAAATCTTTGACTCCAGCTAAATACAACCAACCCTCATGTGTCCAGATATAAGTAATATCGCTTACCCATGCTTGGTTAGGGCAACTGGCATCAAACTGCTGATCCAGCACATTCGGATAAACTAGCTTGTTGTGATTAGAGTCGGTGGTCACTTTAAAGCGCTTATGACGACGACATTTAATGCCGTGTTGCTCTTTGATGCTTCTTACCATATACAAGCTAATGTTATGGCCTTGCTCGCTTAGATGAGCATGCAGTCGATCTACGCCATAACATTCTTTCGTTTCACTGTGAGCAGCTTTAACCAGTAATTCAGACTGGTTGCGGTGTATCTGTTGGTCACTGATGTCACGACTAATCCAGTCGTAATAGCTTGAGGGCTTAACCCTTAACACACGGCACATAGTGGTGATGCGAAAGAGGAACTGGTTGTCTTTGATAAAGGCGTACTTTACTAACTGTGCTTGGCGAAGTACGCCGTCGCCTTTTTTAGTATCTCGCGCTCCTCTTCAGCCACTTTAAGCTGTCGTTTGAGCTGCTTTATTTCTTGAAGAGCACTCATAAGATCAGGATCATATTGCTCTGTGCCGACAAGCTTGCCTTGATTGGCTTTGTTATGCCAATTTGAGAGCGTTTGCATGGCAATGCCAAGCTGCTTTGCGGTAGCCGAGATATTGCCATTATTGTCTGATATCTTCTTGACAGCTTCTGCTTTAAATTCGTCACTGTAGGTTCTTACTTTCTTGGTCATGATAAACTCCGGTTAATACGCTTAGTTTACCAAGTTTAGTTGTACGGTTTATTCAGCATAGCTCA
>NZ_JADQAH010000079.1:0-1277 GCF_022129225.1 Psychrobacter sp. Ps7
TGAGCTATGCTGAAGAAACCGTACAACTAAACTTGGTAAACTAAGCGTATTAATCGGAGTTTACCATGACCAAGAAAATAAGAACCTACAGTAAGGAATTTAAAGCCGAAGCCGTCAAGAAGATAGCGGACAATAACGGCAATATTTCAGCGACTGCAAAGCAACTTGGCATCGCCATGCAAACCTTATCTAATTGGCATAACAAAGCCAATCAAGGCAAGCTTGAAGGAACTGAGCAGTACGATCCACAGCTCATAGCCGTGATTGAAGAGAACAAGCGCCTCAAACGACAGCTTAAAGTAGCCGAAGAGGAACGAGAGATATTAAAAAAGGCGACGGCGTACTTTGCAAAGCACAGCTAGTCAGGTACGCCTTTATCAAAGATAACCAGCACTTCTTTAGCATCACCACTATGTGCCGTGTGCTAAAGATTAAGCATTCAAGTTACTACGACTGGCTGAGTCGCGATATCAGCGAGCAGCAGATACATCGCAACCATTGCGAGCTACTCGTTAAAGCCGCTCACAGTGAAAGTAAAGAACGTTATGGTTATGAACGTTTGCATGCAACGCTCACCGAGCAAGGCCATGACATTAGCCTATACATGGTTAGAAGCATTAAAGAGGAACATGGCATCAAATGCCGTCGCCACAAGCGCTTTAAAGTCACTACCGACTCCAATCACAACAAGCTGATCTATCCAAACGTACTGGATCAGAAGTTTGATGCCAGTCGCCCTAACCAAGCGTGGGTCAGTGACATCACCTATATTTGGACGCTTGAGGGTTGGCTGTATTTAGCAGGCGTTAAAGACTTATACACTAAAGAGCTTGTCGGTTACGCCATCAACAAACGCATGACAGCAGATCTAGTATGCAAAGCATTGAACATGGCCATCAAGAACAAACGACCCAGTAAAGGGCTAGTCGTTCACTCTGACAGAGGCAGCCAGTACTGTAGCCATGCCTACCACAAGATCATTAAGCAGCATCAATTTACAGGCTCAATGAGCGCTAAAGGCAACTGCTTTGATAACGCACCTATAGAGAGCTTCTGGGGCGTATTAAAGAATGAGTTGATATATCATCAGGACTATAAGACCAGATTTGCCGCCATTACCGATATCATTAGATATATCGAGTTGTACTACAACCAAACGAGAATTCAAAAGGGTTTAGGCTATAAATCGCCAAGACAGGTGTGGTTTGACTATTATCGTCATGCTGCGTAATCAAAATCTCCCAAGTTTAGTTATACGGATTTGACAGCAGGGGTCA
>NZ_JADQAH010000044.1:0-27818 GCF_022129225.1 Psychrobacter sp. Ps7
GAGGGCTAGGTAATCCCCCCAATAAATAAGCAAACTGCATGGCTGATATTGGTTTATATTCTGAGACATTTGATGAAGCAAAAAATGCCTTCTAGGTGAGTAGAAGGCATTTTGGTTTTGAGGTATCAGGAAGTATTATTATTTTGCTTGTAGTTAATAGTCTGTGATGTATATCATCTTGATACAGAATTACTTCAATACTAAAGCGATATTTTTGGTGAGAGCTACTTTAGCTCTATAATCTATAGCTTAGCTCACTGCTTCTACTGCTTATAATCAAAAAAAGTACTACTATTTTTTACTATAAAAATATAAAGGAAAGAATTATGCAAATGCAAGAACTGTTCAAAGGTTATTACAGCTTAACTGAGCAAGACCTTAATGAACTATGGAAGAATGCTGTGTTTGTATTTGATACTAATGTTTTGTTGAATTTATATCGTTATCAGTCCTCAACAAGAGATTCACTAATAAAGGTAATTGAAGGATTTTCCGAAAGAGTTTGGATCCCCTATTATGTAGGATTAGAGTTTCAAAATAACAGATTGAATGTTATATCGAAACAATATAATCGTTATTCAGAACTAGAAGATATAGTTTCTAAATCTGTAACTGACATGCAAACTAAGGTTAATAACCTACAGTTGAAGAAAAGACATAGCAATATCGATCCTGATAAGTTAATCGAAATTATTGAATCTTTCAAAAGTAATATGTCTACAGAAATAGATGGGTTTAAAGAGATGAGTATGGATATAAACTCTCTAGATACTATAAGGGAAAAAATAGATGAACTATTCTATGGAAAAATTGGTAAAGCTCCAAAAAATCAGGAGGAGATAGATAAAATTACTAAAGAAGGTGCCATTCGTTACAAATATAGGATACCGCCTGGATTCAGAGATAACAAAAAAGATTTGAATGAAGATGAGTCTAGTCATAATAAACATGAGAATGTTTACTATGAACGCAAATATGGAGATTTGATTATTTGGAAGCAGATAATTAAGCATGCTAAAGAGAGTGGATTGACAGATATTATATTTATAACAGACGATAATAAATCTGATTGGTGGTTAAAAAAATCTGGTAAAACTATAGGTGCTAGACCAGAGTTAATCAATGAGATTACAGAAGAAGCAAATGTTGAGCGGTTTCATATGTACACTATGGAAAACTTCTTAAGTTATGCAAATGAAAAAATGGGTGCGAAGGTAGAGGAAGAGGTAATACAAGAAGTAAGAAATATATCTTCAAACAATAACCTAGAAAAACATTCTAATAATGGTTCCATAGAAGATATAGTTCAAAATTACTTGTTACAAAGATTTGAAACTGTAGTAGCAGAAAGTGAAGATTACGTTTTCGACTATATAGTGAGTAATGGAAATCTGAAAAATGGGATTGTTGTAAAAGACTTAAGGTTAACTGAAAATATTAAAAATAGTATTATAGATAATATAGAAAGAATCAAGAATAGTATTTACAATGCAAGTTTGGAAATGGTGTATGTAATATGTATTCTAGAAAAGAGTCAATACACTGAGGAGCTATTCTGGCTATTTAGACATACCTCTATGAGATACCATAATATAAAAATATTAGCAGGATCGGTTGAGTATAATAGAGATAATAGTAGATTTCTTCAAATCCTGAGTAATTATAAATAAAATTGAAATTGAAGATTTTTTATTCTAAAGCTAGTCATTGACTTGAAAGTAACAGCGAATCAGAAAGCCCTCTATTTAGAGGGCTTTTATTGTGAAACCAAAATTGCAGCGCAATTTTTTAGCGCTTCTCACCTTAAACCATCGCCCGTACTCTAGCCATAATTCCTCGGCCAATCACCAATCTCACATAAATAATAGCAATGGTAAACAGCAAGACGACTAACGCCACGCCGCCCATAGCCAAATTTGCCCAGGGCATACTAAACTGTAGATTAAACCATTGAGTAACGGCAAGCCAAGCACCACCAGTGGCGATAATCACCGCAAATGTCGCCGCGCTAATACCAAGTACACCCAGCTCTAGGATATTAAGCATATAAAGATCACGCTTTTGCATACCGAGCAGTCTGAATGACGCGCTGTCCTTCATGCGATCTTGTGAGGTAGACAGTAGCGAGCTGATCAGCACCATGACGCCAGTGAGCAGGGCAAGCAAGGTGAAGACATAGACCAAGCGGCTCATTTGTACCACCAGCTCTTGGATTTGCTTGGCAATGGCAGTGCCGTCAATCGTGGTGACAGCAGGGAACTCGCGTACCAGTTTGCCTTGTAGCTCTGGAATTGCATCTTCTGGTACGTGGGCGGTAGCAAACTGAATCTGTGGGGCAGCGGACAGCACGGACGGCTCAAACAAGAAGTAGAAATACGGGCTTGGGCCACGCTCATAGCGCGTGCGAATACTTGTAATCTGCCCGATGATTTTGATACCTTGAATGTTAAAACGTACTTGATCGCCCATGCCGACATTGAGCATACTGGCAGCTGTGTCCAAGATAGATAAGGGTTTGACTTGTTCATCTGTATCATCGATAGGAGTGTATAGCGCGTCGTCTGTGAGGGATTCCGTGATGTATTCGGTCTCCATAACCGTATCTGCATAGCTCAAGTTAAACACTCGCGTGGGATCATCAAACCCATCAGCAGGCACGATATCTTTTGCCGCCACATCATTTGCCGTCTCCACGCGGGCGCGAATAACGGGATAATAAGTGACGGGCGCATCAATGATCGTATCAATCTCAGCATGCTGCTCGCTCTGCACATCGAGCAAAAACAAATTGGGCGCGTCTTCAGGATAGGCATTGATAAACTGCGCATTGATACTGTGATTGAGTGTGGTGATAAGCGTTAGCACCGCCACCGATAGCGATAAGGTGACAAAGAACAACGCTGATTGGTTGCCTTTACGCGCAAGGTTATGGATGGCGATACGCTGCATCCAACTGACCTTGGTATTGCTCGCCAATTTGGCCAGTAGCCAGAGCCACCCACGCGCCAATAGCCAAAATATCGCCACGAAGCCGATCAACCCACTCAATAACTGCGCCCCTAATGACAGCGAGCCCACTTCATAAGCAAAGAACGCATACAGCCCTGCCAGCACCAAGCCATACCAGAGTAAGGGCACGCGTCGATACCAAGGCAAGTTTTGTGGTTGCGTACTCGCCCCT
Source organism: Psychrobacter sp. Ps7 (assembly GCF_022129225.1). Lineage (NCBI taxonomy): Bacteria > Pseudomonadati > Pseudomonadota > Gammaproteobacteria > Moraxellales > Moraxellaceae > Psychrobacter > Psychrobacter sp. Ps7. The sequence continues at coordinate 3,182 of NZ_JADQAH010000044.1, forward strand.
TGATTGAGTAGGGTAGCGGGTTTGGTCGTGTTAAGTGCGCTTAGACCACGCTGCGCGATCAGCAACGTCAGGACTAGAGCAATTACAATAGTCTTAATTGCACTGATTGGATTGATGGCGAGACCAACATCGGCAGGCAAGATAGCCACCAGATACGGTTGACCAATTTTAAGCAAACCTAGACTCAGTATAATCGCTGCAATACAAGCAATGACAGTCGTTACGATAAGCAGCTGATAGTAGCTGCGCTTGAGTGAGCCAAGCGGTTCACCTAATGCCAAACGAATGGCATTATTAGACTGCTGCTTAGTGACAAACGCGCTAATGACGCCATACATGGCGACCGCAGAAAGTAGCAACACCGCGATGACCAGTAATTTTAAAAACATCAGTACATTGTCAGAGATACGCGAGACCGAAGTGTCTGCGGACTCTGCGTCAGAGAGCTCGATATCAGGATAGTTGGTCAGTATCTCTGTGAGCGCATCACGCTGCGTCGTTATCAGTTCGGGATCGCCTGCCATCTCAATACGATAGTTTATGCGGCTACGTTGCCCCAACAGGTTGGTCGCTGCGAGTGAGTCTTGATGCATTAAGACACGACCACCGAACCCAAATGTGGTCAGCGGTCTATCAGGTTCTTTTGTCAGTACATCACTGATCGTAAACTGCGCATCGCCAATGGTGATACGGTCACCGACCTTAGCCTGTAGGCTACTGAGCACTTCTGGTGCGACGATGACACTGTCAGAGGTTAGCTGCTCCCACAGCGGCTGTCCTGAGGCAAGCTCCGCTGTACCGTATAAGGGATAAGACGGCGAGACCGCTTTAATGCTGGCAAGCAAGGTTTGCTCATCATTGACCAGCATGGCGCTAAACTGATAGTCATACACCGTCTGCGTATCGGGGATGGTTTCTACCTGCGTTAATACTTCACTTGGCCAGTCTTGTTTACTGTTTAGAATTAGATCTCCACCAACGAGCGCGCGCTGATTGTCATTGATATAGCGATCGACAGACTGCTGCACAGAGTCGAGGGTCAGGTAAGTTGCAAGTGACAAGGTCAACGTCAGTAAAAACAATACCGGATAAACCCAGCGTTGCCACCAGCTACGACTGAGTGCTTGCGCGCCCAGTGTTTGAAAACCTAGGGTACGGGTAAATAATTGATTGAGGATACCGCTAGGATAACTGGACTCTTGACGCATACTGGTATCAGTCTTTTTTGTATCAGCTGGTGGTTTATTGTCTGTGGGCTTACGATTCATTAAGATACAATCCAGTTATTCATGTAGGTACAATTCGACCATCATGCATGGTGATGACACGATCTGCCATTTCGGCAAGTGCAGGGTCATGAGTCACCACCACCAGCGCCGAGCCAACCTGTTGGCGTAAGTCCAATAGCAGCTGCATGACTTGATCGGCATTTTGCTCATCGAGGTTGCCTGTAGGCTCATCCGCAAACACAATCTTTGGATGCGATACTAGCGCTCGTGCCACCGCTGTACGTTGCTGCTCACCACCTGACAACTGATTGGGCAAGCTATGACGGCGATGACCCAAATCAACGGCATCAATTAGCTCGTCTACTCGTGCTGGGTTTGGACGTCTGGCAATATCAAGTGGAAAGGCGATGTTCTCGGCGACTGTCAAGGTTGGCAGTAGGTGAAACGACTGAAAAACAAAGCCCATATCATGCTGACGAATGACCGCCAGCGCATCTTCGTCAAGACTACTGAGCATTTGACCTGCTAGCGACACCGTACCGCTGTCTGGATAATCTAGCGCCGCCAGTACTCCTAGTAAGGTGGATTTACCTGAGCCTGATTTGCCCATAATGACCACAAACTCGCCAGCGTTGACATAGATATCTACGTCTTTAATGATTGATAGGGTTTGCTCGCCGACTTGTACGGTTTTGTTTAATTGTGAGGCGGTCAGTAGGGGTTCTGTTTTAAAGTTTGCTTGTGGCGTTGAAACGGCAATCGAAGGTGATGATGTCATTACAGTGTCTCGTTAAGTGGTCTAATTTATCGTATTTTTTGTCGTATCGTCTTGAGCATTTTCAGTTGCATTGTCTGCATCGGCTATTTTTAGCGCTTCTAGTTTAGGCGCTAGAATAGGTACGATATTGTCATTAACGATAATCGTATAACCCTCTTTCGTCGGATGAATGGCATCAGCTTGATTGAGCGCAGGATCACCGCCCACACCATCCAAGAAGAAAGGAATCAGCGTCACATTCATGTCTTTCGCCACTCTCGGATATATCGCGGCAAATGACTTCACATAATCAGAGCCAAGGTTGTCATAGATCTGCATGCCACCCAAAATGACGATACTGCCATTATCCTGTAGACGTTTGACCGCGGTACGAATATTGGCTTCAACTGTCGCCACATCGATACCACGTATGGCATCGTTAGCACCAATGGTCAAAATCGTCACATCAGGTTTAGTTTGCAACACCCAGTCTAAGCGATTGACCAATCCCGTGCTGGTTTCACCGCTCAATCCTGAATTGACCACTTTGGCATTGTCGTAACCCATTGCTTGCAGACGATCTTCTAATTGAGCAGGATAGTTGCCATCTTTGTCTACCCCAAGACCTTCTGTCAGGGAGTCGCCCAATGCTAAGATCGTTAATGGCGCTTGCTGCTGTTCAGCGCTAGTAGTCGTTTGCTCAGATTTTGTCGTTTGAGGTTCGGCAGTTTGAGTACTGTTTTGCATGCCATTATCGGTGCTAGGTTCAGATGGTTTTTGGCAACCACCGAGCGCCATTATGGCTGTTAAAATAGCCAATGTTGGTAAGTGTCGAGCGAAACGAATGGATAAATTCATCATGATTATTCTGTCCTATAAGCAATCAAACCAGTGTAGCAAAATAAGACAGACACCAATATTATCCTAAGGTTACTGTAGTTTTTGATATTAAAGCTTTTTGCCATCGACCATCACTGGACGACTCACTACCCAAGCAATGACGACGTTGATAACCATCAAAATGAGCATAATGAATAGGGGTAAATCCCAGCTGCCAGTCGCTTCATGTAGCCAACCTGTCCCTAAGGGACCAAAAAATGCAATCAAATAACCGACGAATTGCGCCATACCCGACAGCTCACTAGATTGGTTGGTCGTATAAGTACGTAAGGAGAACAGCATCATGCTCAAGGTGAAAATAGCGGAGCAGCCAATGCCCATCAGACCTGACCACAACCACGCGAAGTCGGTAGATAAATAATTGATTCCTAAAATACCAATAACATTCAGTACCGCTGCAAACACCGCCAGCGCCTGAATAGGGCGGCCGCGATTGATCAGCCACGTCAGGCTCAAAATAGATACTGGCGCCATAAACTGAAACACTGAAGCCATTTGTCCTGCTTGCACTGCAGATAGCCCTTTGCTGACCCAAATGGATGGCAAAAAACTGGCAACAGTATAAAATAATAGTGATTGCAGCCCCATAAATACCGCAATTTGCCAAGCAAAAGGCGTACGCCACATGGAGATGTCAGACGCTCCAGAGGTAGGTGGCACAATGGCTTGATGACTAGACGAACCCAGACGCAACCGCAAAAATATCCAAATAACGATCGCAAAAATGCCCAATAGCGACCACCCACCCAGTGCCCATTGCCAGCCCACTTGCTCAGATAATGGTAGTACAACTCCAGCGACGATGCCTGCCGTTACCGTCATCGTTAGACTAAATAGCCCTGTTATGAGTGGAATATGCTGGGGCGTACGCTGTTTAATAACAGGGGCAGCTAAGGTATTCGCAAAACCGATAGCCAAGGTCAACAATAACGTACCAATCAAAAACCCAGACCAAGTGGGAATAACGGTACGAATCATCATACCAATCGTTAATAACGCAATCATCGCAACGAGCGTATTCTCAAGCCCAAAACGCTTACCAATGGCTGGCGCGATCAGTGCGCCCACTGCAAAAGTCAGCATGGGCACTGCTCCTAGCCAACCAATCTGCGTCTCAGAGATATGGAGTGCATCTTGTACGACAGGGGCAATAGAGCCGAGAGCAACAATAGGCGCACGCATATTGGTGGCGAGCAAAATCATGGCACATAAGATGAGCCAAAAAGTGAAGCGTGAGGAGGGCAGCTCAAACGGTGATGGTGTATCTGAATGAGACTGTAATGGCACATCAGGTGGCAAATCAGTAGAGGTAGACATAGCAGCACGACTATTAGAATAAGAAAAAGGACACGTCATTAAACAGCGCCGAAGCATCGTCGCTTGTAAATAACACCAAAGAAAACGCACCTAGACGGTGACTAAAATCATTAATTAGAATCGTAAATTAGAACTAGAGATTACTTGCAGAATACAAGATATATGAGTAACCATTTTGAAAGCGCGCTTATCTTCAATCGCCTATCAACTGGATACGGTATTAGATTTATTTAGTCTACTATTATTAACAGGCCTTGCACGTGCCGTATTTATATCCAAAATATCTTGAAGCGATGCTAACTAGATACGTCGCGGCTGGCACAACTAAAAATAGCGCCAGTCCCTTGCAAAGGAGTAGACGCTATTATAAGAACAGATGTTAGGTAAATACTACCAGCGTATGGTAACAAACGCGGTATTTATAAAATTTAGTTTATACAGGTTTGCCTAGCTGAGCGGCTTTAAGGGCGTTTTCTTGCTGTTCTGCCACGATTGAATCACACTTATTGGGATCATTTCCACAAAACGAGCAATTTTCATCACCCATTAGTTTAGCAACGCCGCCACAAGATCCTCTAAGCGGCTTCTTTTTGACCATATAACCGATACCCATAAAGATAAAGAACAGGACGAAGACGGTAAAGGTAATGGCAAGCATGGGAAGCAATTGACTAAGCATAGAGGAAACCTCGATTTTTAAAAATAGTGTGGCTATTTACTAGGTTAATACCTTAATAGTATAGCAAAACCAGTATAGCAAATTTTTGTATGGCTCGTTGATGGTTATCGAGCCGTTTACAGTATTGCGACTAAGTTCTATTACGACTAAGTTCTAAGGCTGTTTGTCAGCGCGTAATGCTTGCATCGCTGGTGTTTGTACCACTTGCCACTGGTCAGTATTCTTATCAGAATCCGTCGTCTTTGCCTCATCAGCTAAAACAACAAACAAGGCAGCTATATCTTGTGCTTTGGCTGTTGCAAGGGCTTTTTTATAAGGCATTGCAGTGAGGGCGGTTGCCCACGCATCTGCTAGTGCGACTGAGTCTGCTGCAACGGTTACCGATGGTGCGCCGCCCGCGATAGGCTTGCCAGTGGTTGGATCAATCGTATGACTGTAGCGCTGACCGTCGAATATGACGGAATTACGATAGTTGCCAGAAGTTGCCAAATACATCTGATTATCGGTATTGATGGGTTGACGAATCGCTGATATTGTTTGACGCTCGCTGACCGTACTGTCCTCAATAGGCGCATCAATCGCAATTTGCCACGGCTGCTGTTGGTTATTGACCCCAGAGGTTGCAATTTCACCCCCTATCTCTACCATGTAGTTGCGAATTTGATAATCATCTCTGAGCACATCGGCGATTACATCGACGCCATAACCTTTAGCAACTGCTGAGAAATCAAGCCCGACCCCATCTTTGGTTTTATAAATGCTCTGCTCTTTTTGTATGATGCTCTCAAAATCTACCAAGGCTTTTGCTTGAGCAATCTCAAGTGCTGTCGGTGGACTTTGCAAGCGCTCAACGGTCATGGTGCTACCAAAGCCCCAAGTCTCTACCAATGGCATGACGGTAGGATCAAAGGCGCCACCAGATTGCTGATAGACGATTCGTGACACATCAAGTACGTGAGCAAAATCTGCATCGATAGTGAGAGGGATGTCTTTACCTAACTGGTTAAATTTAGAGATAGTAGAGTCTGCTTGATAGGTAGACATACTGTCATTGATTTGCTGCAAGCGCTTATCAATCGACGCTTGGATGGCCGCTTCATCTGCATCCGCAGGTAGCTGATAACTGATATGGTAGCTCGTTCCCATGGTCTCACCGCTGAGATAATCATAATCTGGCGTTTGCTGGCAAGCACTAAGACTGAATACAGCACTGATAGCCATAACGGGCAATAAGGTGGTTTTCATCGATTTGTTAGACAATGAGAGTGGGGCTAATTTTTGCATTATTGGTTTTCTCATATTAATCATAATGGCTTTTATGGCAAAAGGGTGAGTGGCACGTTCTATTAGCGTCGCCCATTTTACACCCCTTGTCACCCATAACGCCAATCATCGACTTAAGACCTAATGGCTTAAACGACTAGATTTATTTTACTTTTGATTCACGGATGAGCTTATATAGTTTTGGCGGCGATAGGCGATTGACTGTGGTCGCCAGCTTTTCTTTATTACCTGCCACGATGATATATTCTTCACCCTTAATCAGGGCTTTGACAACTTGTTTGGCAAAGGTAGCTGTGGTTAATCCTTTATTGGTTGCCTCGTCCATCGTTCCTTGCGCGCTACCGTCACCAGTCAAGGCGTTAATAGAAATACTGGTTTGAATAAATCCTGGGAATATCGTCGCCACCTCTATGCCTTGTTCATGCAGTTCTGCACGCAGACTGTTTGCCCACATATGAAGTGCGGCTTTGGCTGCTCCATAAGCGCCGCGATATTGTGTGCCTAATAAACCTGCAACACTTGATACCATGACAATTTTGCCGCTGCCTTGCGCGATCATATTGGGCAGTACTAGTCTGGTCAGACGTGTCTGCGCAAAATAATCTATCTCCATAATTTGGCGCTCAACTTCTTCAGTGGTTTCCATAATAAGCGAGCGTTGACTGATGCCAGCATTATTAATAAGCCAATCAATTTTTCCAGCTTGAGCTTTAGCTGTCTTATATGCGTCTTTTGCTTGTTTAGCATCGGTGATATCAAAAGGGATGATGAAATGATTTTTGCTGTTTTTACAGCGGTTTTTGACTGCTACTAATTTTGCCTCATCACGCCCACTTAAAATAATGGTGGCACTATGTTTGGCAAAGGCGATAGACAATGCTGCACCGATACCACTAGAAGCACCAGTAATCCAAATGGTCAAATCTTTAATGTTGGTTTTCATAGGAATCCTTTCTTAAGGCAATAAACAATTAATAATATAGCAGAGGGCAGGCGGTCTGCTATTTAGATTTGTAGGCTTATTATGCAAGGGTTACATTTAGTCAAAGCCAAAAAAAGAGCCTCAATTGAGACTCTTTTTTATTTATCACTTTAGAATACTTTTTTACGTAACCATTTGCTTAGTTACTCACTTAACCACCGAAGTCATCAAGCATGATATTTTCATCTTCCACGCCTAAGCTGTGTAGCATGTCGATGACCGCCGCATTCATCATCGGTGGCCCACACATGTAGTATTCACAGTCTTCTGGGTTTGGATGGTTTTTCAGATAATTTTCAAGTAGTACATTATGGATAAAGCCGGTTGGACCTTCCCAATTGTCTTCTGGTAATGGATCAGATAAAGCCACATGCCACTCAAAGTTATCAAACTCTTCTGCTAGTTGATCATAATCTTCAACATAGAACATCTCACGGATAGAGCGTGCACCATACCAAAAGCTGATTTTACGCTTAGTATGTAAGCGTTTAAGCTGATCGAAGATGTGCGAGCGCATTGGTGCCATACCAGCACCACCACCAACGAAAATCATTTCAGCGTCAGTCTCTTTGGCAAAGAATTCACCATAAGGACCTGAAACCGTCACTTTATCGCCAGGTACTAGGCTAAATACCCATGATGACATTTTGCCTGGTGGAATACCGTCAGGACCGCGTGGCGGTGGACTAGCGATACGAATATTAAACTTAATAAGGCCTTTTTCTTCAGGGTAGTTGGCCATCGAGTAAGCACGAATAACTGGCTCATCAACTTTTGAGACATAGTTGAAAATACCAAATTTTTCCCAGTCTTCGCGGTATTCTTCGTCAATGATAAAGTCTTTATAATGCACTTCATGCGGTGGCGCCTCTAACTGTACATAACCACCAGCACGGAAGTTCACTTCTTCGCCATCTGGAATTTTAAGGACCAGCTCTTTAATAAAAGTCGCAACGTTATCGTTAGAGAGAACTTCACACTCCCACTTTTGTACATCAAAAAACTCAGGGTCAATCTCGATTTTCATGTCTTGCTTAACGGCTACCTGACAAGCTAAGCGCATATGATTGCGAATTTCGCCTTGAGTAAAATAGCCTTCTTCGGTGGGCAAGATAGAGCCGCCCCCTTCAATAACGCGGCAACGACACTGCGCACAAGTACCACCGCCACCACAGGCTGAAGATAAGAAAATACCTTCGCTTGCAAGGGTTTGTAGTAATTTACCGCCTGCTGGGGTCACGACGTCATTATCGGGATTATCATTGATATGGATGGTAACATCGCCTGAACTGACCAGTCTTGAGCGCGCCGCCAAAATAATGGCAACGAGGCCCATGATGATCAAGGTAAACATAGCAACGCCACCAATCGCCGTAGCGTAATCCATGGTAGGTATCCTTAATCTATGGAGTAGGGGTGCGAAAAGACGTCATTGCGTGTTTCCTGAACCCCTACCGAATAAATGAATTAAATAGGTCAAATCGCTAAATAGGCTGTTAAGCTTAGCGGTCTAAATTGACATACCGCCGAAAGACATAAAGCCAAGTGACATCAGACCAACTGTGATAAAAGTAATACCAAGACCACGCAGCGGTGCTGGAATGTCTGAGTATTTTAACTTTTCACGGATACCGGCCAATGCGGTAATCGCCAATGCCCAACCGAAGCCTGCGCCCACACCATATACGACAGATTCGCCGAAATTATAGTCACGCTCAACCATAAACAGTACACCACCTAAGATGGCACAGTTTACAGTGATGAGTGGCAAGAACACCCCAAGGGCGTTATACAGACTAGGGACGAACTTATCGAGGAACATCTCTAGAATCTGTACGGTCGCAGCAATCAAGCCGATATAACTGAGCAAGCCCAAAAAGCTTAAGTCGATATCAGGGAAACCTGCCCATGCCAGCGCACCATCTTTTAGAATGAACTGAAAGAGTAAGTTGTTTAGCGGTACGGTAATCGCCATCACGACGACCACGGCAACACCCAGACCAATAGCGGTTGAAACCTTCTTTGATACTGCCAAGAAAGTACACATACCTAAGAAATAGGCCAGCGCCATATTCTCAATAAAGACTGAGGTTATAAATAAACTAACATAATGTCCCATTAGTGACCGCCTCCATGTGCCATGCCTTTAGACTGCGGCTTCATTACAAATTCAGCGTCTTCAACCTGCTCAGGTTTCCAGATACGGATAATGGCAATGAACAAACCAATAATAAAGAATGCTGACGGTGGCAACAGTAATAGACCGTTTGGAATATACCAACCGCCATCAGTGACAGGCTGTAGGATGGTGATACCAAACCACGTACCTGAGCCAAGTAGCTCACGGATAGTCGCAACAAACAGCAAAACCGCAGAATAGCCAAGACCATTACCAATACCATCTAAAAAGCTTGGCACTGGGGGATTGCTCATGGCAAATGCTTCGGCACGACCCATCACGATACAGTTGGTGATAATCAAACCAACGAAGACCGACAAGCCTTTACTCACATCATAAGCGACAGCTTTTAGCACCTGATCCACTAAGATAACCAAGGAAGCAATAATGGTCATCTGTACGATAATACGAATGCTTGAAGGGATTTGCTTACGAATGATCGAGATAAAGAAGCTTGAAAACGCCGTGACTAAGGTCAACGCCACACACATTACCATGGCATTAGCCATGCTTGTGGTGACAGCCAGTGCCGAACAGATACCAAGGATCTGTAGGGCAATGGGGTTATTATCAAAAATAGGCGAGGTTAAAATACTTTTAGTGTCAGCCATGTTATGCCTCCTTGCCGTTTGCTACTGGTCGTTTGGCTGCCAGTTCGGTTTCAGGTTGAGCGCTCAGCGTTGATTGCGTAGCTTGTGTATCTGCCGCATTATCAATCGCTTGACCACTCTCTTTACGTAGCGTATCTAAATAAGGCTTATAACCTTGCTCACCCAACCAAAACTGAATCATGTTACTGACACCGCGACCGGTCAAGGTTGCACCACTGATACCATCGACCCAGTTCTCTTTCGGTGTACCCGCTTTGGTCACACCAGTGGCAACATTACCATTTTCGTCATATGAGTGGATACCGCTCCACTTCGCACGCCACTCTGGCTCTTCGATACGAGCACCCAGACCTGGGGTTTCTTTATGCTCATAAAAGCTGATACCTTTGATGGTATTCATATCGCTTTCAAGGGTTAAGAAACCATAGATAGTGCCCCATAGTCCATAGCCTTGAATCGGCAAAACAACCATTTCAGGTTTGCCTGCGTCATCTTTTTTAACATAGACTTTGGCATATTTGGGTTTACGACCAATACCAGCAGGGTCGTTGTTGCCTAAATCTTCACTCAGTGCCTTATTCTTAGTCGCTTGGCTTGCGTCATAAGCATTACGATCAGGGATGCCAGCGGCTTTTAGCGCTTCATCATCAACGTAGCTGCCTTTACTTAAGTCAATAATTTCGACATCGAAATCTTTAAAACGTTCAGCAACATCATCTGCTGTATCAGACTCGGCATCGTACATGCCAGCGGCAACCAAGATGTTTTTGTTACGGTCTAAGCGTGCGTTTTCAATTTGAGCAGGTTTTAGACCAACCGCTACTGCTGAAACTAAGACGGAGCACACCAAGCATAGCGTCAATGCCACACTGATGGTTTTCGCATTGTTACTTTTGGGCTTGGACATAACGAACCCTCCGAGCTGTTTGGCGTTTGATGTTTGCTTGGGTCACAAAGTAATCAAACAATGGAGCAAATAAGTTGGCGAATAAAATAGCCAGCATGATGCCTTCTGGGAAAGCTGGGTTCACGACGCGAATCAATACCGTCATAAAACCAATCAAGATACCATAAGCCCAGCGGCCTTTATTGGTATGCGCAGCTGACACAGGGTCGGTTGCCATAAACACGGCACCAAAGGCGAAGCCACCGATAACTAAGTGCCAATAAAACGGCAGGTTCATCATCATATTGTCTTCAGAACCAATCATATTAAAGACAAGAGAAGTAGCAATCAGACCTACCACACAACCTGCCATGATGCGCCATGAAGCAATACGTGTCCAAAGTAGAACGACGGCACCCATTAGGATAGCCAGTGTTGATACTTCACCGATACTGCCTTGCATGTTGCCTAAGAATGCATCACCCCAAGTGATTGCATTACCATAGACGTCGACGAAGTCCTGAGGAACTACGCCTAACGCGGCAAGACCAAGTGGCGTCGCACCAGAGAAACCATCAACGGCAGTCCATACTGAGTCACCAGACATATAAGCAGGGTAAGCAAAGTATAAGAATGCGCGACCCGATAGGGCAGGGTTCAGGAAGTTTTTACCCGTACCACCGAACACTTCTTTTGCGACTACGACACCAAAGATAATACCGAGGGCAACTTGCCATAAAGGAATATCTGGTGGTAAACAAAGCGCAAACAGCACTGAGGTCACAAAGAAACCTTCGTTGACTTCATGACCGCGCACTACGGCAAAGATAATCTCACAGAGAATACCGACCGCAAAAGTGACGATATAAATCGGTAAAAATTGCATCGCCCCGTAAACGAAGCTTGCCCAGATACTGTCTGGGTTATAGCCTGCCATACTGGTGATAACAGTACGCCAGCCTTCAGGCTGCAAACCAAGCGTTGCAATCGCCGTTAGTGCTTGATGACCGATGTTGTACATACCCCAAAACATGGCTGGGAAAGTACATAACCATACGGTAATCATAATACGCTTTAGGTCGATACCGTCGCGTACGTGTGATGCTGAGTATGTGGTTGAGCTTGGTTGACGCAAAAACGTATCAAACATCTCAAAGATAGCATAGTATTTTTCGTGTTTGCCACCCTTGGTGAAAGACGGCTCCATACGATCGAACATATTGTGTAAAAATTTCATCGTGGTTAGCCCTCCAGCTCAATGCGCGTCAAGTTATCACGCAAAATATCACCGAATTCATATTTGCCAGGAGATACGAAGGTGCATAATGCTAAATCTTCTTCGTCCAATTCGAGCACGCCCAAATCTACGGCGCTAATCATGTCTTCGACAATTAATGCACGTAGTAACTGTGTCGGCAGATAATCTTGCGGCATGACCTCTTCATAAACCCCGATAGGTACCATCGCTCGCGGTGAACCATTACTCGTGGTCGTAAAGTTATATTTCTTATTACCAAAAAACTTAGAAATATAAATAGGCAGCTTAGAGAAGCGGTTGGTGCCGACACTTAGGAAATGGAACGCTGGACGTTCACGCCCTTCAGGCAGCACACTGATTTGGTTATGAAAACGACCAAGATAAGCCGTATTGCCAAACACTTTACGACCTGACAATACCGAACCAGAAATAATACGGTTTTCGCCAGCCGCCAGCTGTCCTTTGGTCAGAGCAGCGATATCAGCACCGCGCTCAGTAGCCACCAAACGTGGCTTGGTGACCGCAGGACCTGCCAAACTAATGATACGGCGCGTATACAAGCGACCGCTAGTGAATAGCTTACCAATCGCAATCACGTCTTGGTAGCCAATCGTCCATACGGTCACGCCGCGCATGATTGGGTGCAAAAAGTGAATGTGCGTGCCAGCCAGACCAGCAGGATGCTTACCAGCAAAGCTATGATACTCAGTGACATTATTAGCCGCCGTTTTGGCAACTGGCGTCAACTGGGCATCACCATGATGGCAAACAAAGGTCTTGGGGCTGAGTGTCGATAAGACAGCAAGTCCGTCATTGAACGCTTGCAACTGATCGCTAATCAGCAGCATTGGGTCAAATGCTAATGGATTGGTATCCATAGCGGTGACAAAAATAGCATGAGGACGGGCACCGATTTCTGGCGCACGGCTATAAGGGCGCGTGCGAAACGCGGTCCATTCGCCAGAGGCAAGCAGTTGGGTTTCAACAACTTCAGCGTCTAGGTCAGCAAGTTGCTGGGAGTCATAGCGCTCGAAGTCTACTTCTTCACCGTTTGGGTCGACCGCAATCACAAGGCTCTCAAACACACGACGTTCACCGCGTTTAATCGCGACGACTTTACCAGCAGCAGGGGCAGTATAGATAACGCCAACTCGTTTTTTGTCTTCAAAAACGGGCTGACCCTTTGCTACGATATCACCTTCTTTGACATTCATCGTGGGCTTCATGCCCACATAATCATAGCCAATAACGGCGACATGTGTCGGTTGGTGCTCAGATATCTCGCGGGATGATTCACCGGTGATGGGCAAATCCAAACCTTTTTTGATGGTAATCATAAGCGAAAACTTAGTCCATAGTCTAAAACGATACCAGACGTCCTGTTTGGTATATCGGTAGCATGAACATCTGCGTCATCCAATAAAGCCCCCGCGTCTCTCTTCCTATAGTAGGATAGTGACAAAGGATCTCTAAAAATAACGCATGATCATAACTACTAGTAAGAGTATTAACGCTGACCTTAGACTCCTTAACAACACGTTAATGTCTTATTCGAATGACCAAAGTGGCGACTGGCTACCAAGGTGTATGTTAAAACCATCAAATCAAACACAATCGTTCAAGCCTTTAGCGAAAATGATTGTGTAGACAATAGCTCTATCATACGTTTCATTGAAAATTAAAGCTTGTAACACCAGCGCAATTGACCACCCTTATCGGTTTGGTACCCTATTAATAGATACGCGATTAGATAAGAATGCAGCCAAAAGATGATCTATCGAAATAGATGATAAACTGGTTGACAGACAAACTAGCGAAGCCATTATTAAGTAGATTTCACTCACATCAATAAGCGGCTATACAGCTAGTAATGACTGTTCTAAAATAGTTAGCTAGTGATAGAGATACGATAGAGACTATAAAAAAGAAAGAGGCGTCATTAGAGTTTAGTGCTGTAGAGTAGACTGTTTAGAGGCCACCAGTTGAAATTTCTAATATAACCCTTCTTAGCAATATGTCAGCCAACATCAAAAAGATGTGCTTAGCTGCTGCTCGACTCATCCTGATCGCTATGCAACACTAAGCCATAAATGACTCAATAAAAAGCGCAGCGCATGGTTACTATCACATAGAAACAAATAAAAATTTACCTAGGATTATACGCTAAATTGACCTAAAATTGCCAGTCAGTAATTGAATTTATCTAATGTTGCCAGTGATTCAATGTATTAAAACTTATGGTTATGATTGACAGTTTTTTTATGGTCATTTCTATCTATCGAAGCGGATTTTGGGTCTATCATGGATAGCTTTTGACTCGTCAATATATTAAGTCACTTTTGACTGATGTTTTTATGCGTGTTTAGAGTGTGTTGAACGTTCAATACACCCTGATTTTTGAATTTACTTTTCTAAATGTATTTATTGTTGTGCTTTATAAGGAATGCTATATGTGTGCTGTGCCTGTCATTATCCCGGCTATTGATTTAAAAGATGGTAAATGTGTCCGCTTAAAACAAGGCCGTATGGAGGATGATACGGTTTTTTCTAATGATCCAGTGGCCATGGCGGCACGCTGGGTAGAGGAAGGTGCACGTCGACTGCATTTGGTTGATTTGAATGGGGCATTTGACGGCGTACCCGTTCATAGACAAGTGGTGAATGACATTACTAAAGCGTATCCGAATCTGCCTATTCAGTTGGGCGGTGGTGTGCGCAATATGAACACCATTGAGCAATATATTACGGCTGGTTTGACTTATATCATCATTGGTACAAAAGCGGTCGAAGATCCGGAGTTTGTCGCAGAAGCTTGCCGCGAATTTCCGGGTCATATCATTGTAGGTATCGATGCTAAGGACGGCATGGTAGCAACCCATGGTTGGGCAAATGTGACGGATACCAAGGCGACCGAGCTTGCGAAGCGCTTTGCAGATGTTGGCGTATCGTCGATTGTATACACCGATATCAACCGCGATGGCATGATGCAAGGCGTCAACGTTGAACAAACTGTCAATTTAGCACGTGAAGGCGGCTTGCCTGTGATTGCCTCAGGCGGTGTAACCAATATGAAAGATATCGAACTGCTGAAACCTTATGGCGATTGTATTGAAGGCATCATTACTGGTCGCGCGATCTATGAAGGCACGTTAAACTTGGGCGAGGCACAAGTTTATTTAGACAGTTAATGATTATTGAACATTAAGTAAAGAAAGATGAGTACGAAAATCTATAAAAAGCAAAGGATGCTTATGAACACCGACTTTGACCGTTCAAAGATGCGCGATTTTATAAAAGCGTGCGGTCAAATGCTGTTGTTACTAAGCATCTTTTTTACCTTTCCAGTGTATGCGGCCGGTGAAGAGGTGACTGGTGTAACCACTGCATTGGGGATAGATACAGCAGAAAATCCAGCAGCTGACAAACCTTTACTTGATGCGACCTCAGAAGAGGAATCTTCAGCATCTCCAGTGGTCATACCTGAGCCAGCGCCACCACCCATAATCAGTGGTGAGAGCACCAATAATGCGCAAATCGAAACCACTCCTACTCCGCAAAAAGACAATGACATTCGTCAACGTATTCAGGGTATTTTTTCTGAAATAGAAGGTCTACAGGCTGTCAATGTCAGCGTTACGCAAGGTGTTGTTACCTTAACCGGAGAGACACCGAACGAGAAAAAAGCGCAACAAGCCATTAATTTGACCAACCGTCTGACAGATGTGGTCACCGTCGAAGATCGGATTGATCGTACCCTTGATGTTCAAGACAATGTCACTACCGTTTATCAAGGTCTTAAAGCCCAAGCCAAAAATCTAGTCAAAGCCTTGCCACTCCTATTGGTCGGCATTGTCCTATTTGCATTGGTGACATGGTTTGGTAGTTGGCTGTCTAATCGCAAAAAAATGTGGCAACGGCTCACGCCCAATCCGTTTGTCGCCGAATTGCTGTCACAAACCGTTAAAGTCATTTTTATTGTTTTCGGTTTGATTCTTGCACTGAGTTTGATAGGCGCCGAAACTATCTTAGGCACTTTGCTTGGCGGTGCAGGCGTTATCGGTATCGCCGTTGGTTTTGCGGTCAAAGACACTATTGAGAATTACATTGCCTCGCTCATGCTCAGTATTCGCCAACCATTTCGCGCACGTGATCATATTTTAATTAATAATCAAGAAGGGATTGTAGTACGGCTAACCTCACGTGCGACTATTCTGATGACTTTAGATGGCAACCAGTTGCGCATTCCCAATGCTGAAGTATTTAAAGCAACGATTTTAAATTACACCAAAAATCCAGAACGTCGATTTACCTTTGAGTTAGGCGTTGATGCCAATGATGATCCATTAGCGGCTATCAAGGTCGGACTGGATGCGATACATACATTAGCATTCGTTTTAGATGAACCAAAAGCAGTGGCTGTCATTACCAATGTTGGCGACTCTAATATCATTTTGGAATTTCAAATTTGGGTGGACCAATCAGACACGGATTTCTCAAAAGCACGCAGTATTGCCATTCGTGAGACCAAGCATGCGTTAGAAAATGAAGGCTTCAGCTTGCCTGAACCGATTTATCGTTTGCGTTTTAATAGTAACTTAGAAAAAGCATTTGAGAATATGCAAGCTAACGCTAACACTGATAGTGCTAAGTCAGACATGACAATTACGCCAATCACGCCCAAAGTGACTGATAAAAACCAGAATAAAGATAATAGCGTTGATGATAAGGACAAAAAACAAGCAAAGGCTCGTGCCAAATTGATTTTACAAGGTCGCAATGCTGATGAGGTGCTTAACGCTCGTCCTGACGACAAACTCATGGAAAAAGTCGAACAGGAAATTGCAGAAAGCTCTGACGAGACTGATTTACTGAATAATAATAGCCCGCAAGAATAATTTGTAAAAACCTGCTAAAAACTAGGCATAAAAAATGCAACGAAACGTATATCTGATTATCATTCAAATACGAGACATTTTTTATGCAAATGAAACACTTGATTATATTCGCCCTAGTGGGCATGGTTGCGTTACTAGGTTTTAACCTCATTAATGGCAATCAACGTGAGAAAGATAGAGAGAGTATAACCACCAGTAGTAGCACTGAGAAGGCTTCTACTGGTGTTACCGAATCAGATAGTAACAATGATGAGAAAAACAGTTCAGTCGATATTACTAGCAAGCCGCTTGGTGAGCAGCCAAAAGCGATTCTCGATAGTGCAACAACACAGATAGAGCAAGCACAGCAAGCGGATCAGCAACGCTTGGATCAGAGCGGTGTGCAATAGTGTTAAAAACTGACTATTAGAAAAATGAAGTATAAAAAAGGCCAACGATGACGTTGGCCTTTTTATTATTTGAAGCGTTTGCTAACACTAGCTTTTCTTACTTGCACCTTTACTACGGCTGCCAGTCTTTTTAGCGGGGCCTCTTCTATCAGTACTTTTCTTATCAGTACCTTTCTTAGAAGGTGCGCTTTTCGTTTGATTCATTTCACTAGATTGCAATTTGGCTTTTAAATCAAAGTCAATTTGTAGCAGATC
Source organism: Psychrobacter sp. Ps7 (assembly GCF_022129225.1). Lineage (NCBI taxonomy): Bacteria > Pseudomonadati > Pseudomonadota > Gammaproteobacteria > Moraxellales > Moraxellaceae > Psychrobacter > Psychrobacter sp. Ps7. The sequence continues at coordinate 20,803 of NZ_JADQAH010000044.1, forward strand.
CATATTGACGCCCGCAACTTTCACTTTAACGCGATCACCCAGTCCGAATAATGTCCCTTTGTCTTTACCGATCAGCTGTTGTTGCTGCTCATCGTAAACAAAGAAGTCATCACCGACATTAGAGATGTGAACCAAACCATCGATATATAGGTCAGTCAAGGTGACAAACAAACCGAAGCTTGTGACTGTAGTAACCACACCTTCGAACTCTTCACCAACATGATCTTTCATATAGTGACACTTGAGCCAAGACTCTACATAGCGTGAGGCTTTTTCGGCACGGCGCTCAGTATCTGAGGTTTGCGTGCCAGCCGCTTCAAGAGAAAAGTCCATCACTGGCTGCTGAGTATTGGTCACTTTTGCTTTGATGGCACGATGTAGCATCAAATCAGGGTAACGACGAATCGGCGAGGTGAAGTGGCTATATTCGTCATAAGCTAGCCCAAAGTGACCGATATTGTCAGGTGCATAGTTTGCTTGCATCATTGAGCGCAACAGCATGCTGTGGATACTAATCGCATCGGGTCTGTCTTTGGTGGCTTCAATAATACGCTGATAATCGGCTTGCGTTGGATTTTCTTCTGGGAAGCTTAAACCAAAGTTCTTTGCGTATTCGTGAATACGCATTGATTTTTCGCCATCAGGTTTGTCATGGTTACGATATAAGACAGGAAGCTCATGCTTGAGTGCAAAGTTCGCTGCACAAGTATTGGCCAGCAGCATACATTCTTCAATGAGTTTTTGAGCATCACCGCGAGTACGCGGTAGGATTGCTTCGATACCACCTTTCTCATTGAACTTAATGTAGGTCTCAACTGTCTCAAACTCCATTGCATGACGCTCTTCACGCTTTTTAAGCAGTAGCTCATACAATTGATGTAAGGTATCGACAGATTTTTTGACGTCTTTATTACCCGTTAGTGAGGTAGGTACGCTCTTATCTTCTGGATTCTCAAGATAAGCGTTCACTTGATTATACGTTAAACGTGCTTGAGAGTGCATGACAGCAGGATAGAACTCATAACCAGTCACTTTGCCTGCCCGCGATATTTTGATATCGGCGACCATACAAAGACGGTCACGGTCAGGATTCAGTGAGCACAGACCATTGGAGAGCACTTCAGGCAACATTGGAATCACACGATGCGGGAAGTATACGGACGTACCGCGCTCGTAGGCATCTTTATCAAGTGGCGAGTTTGGTGTAACGTAATAACTGACATCAGCAATCGCAACTAAGACACGATAGTTGCCACCAGAGCGTTTTTCGGCAAATACGGCATCATCAAAATCACGTGCATCTTCACCATCGATAGTCACCAGCGGCAAATCACGCAAATCTGTACGACCTTTTAGATCTTTTTCAGTCGGCTCTTGATAATCGTTGGCTTGCTTCAGTGCTGCTTCACTAAAATCTGATGGGATGTCATAATTGAGTAAGGTGGTCTCAATAATCAGTTCGCGGTCATTGTCATCAGACAGTACTTCGGTGATTTTACCCGTCGCAAATTCATGCTGATTTGGCCAATCAATAACATCAACCTTAACAGGAGAGCCTTGCTTAGCGTTCAACGCTTGTACATTTTCTTCAGTAACGGTAATCGGCTGGTGATTATTTGGACTACCAAGCTCGACACAGTAGCCATCTTCATCACGCGCTAATGTACCAATGAAGTTGTTTTGGCGACGTTCAACGACATCGACGATACGTCCTTCTGTGCGCCCGCGATTGTCTGTCGATGTACCGATTGCATCTACGGTATCACCGTTGAAAACCCAGCGCATTTGCTTTTCATGCAAAAACAAATCTGGCATATCGCTTAATAATACAAAGCCAAAGCCTTTAGGATGTGCAGACACTGTACCTCTGACGACATCTTGTTTAGTCACCGTACGATAGCGATAAGGACGACCGTCGCGGTTTACTTGTCCATCACGTGCCATCGCTTTTAGGCGATTGCCTAAAGCGTCAAACTGGTCTGGGTCATCAATATTAAAGGCTTTTGCCAATTGTTGATGCGTGACTTCACCATGCTCATTAATCGTACTGAGTATCAGTTCGCGACTAGGGATAGGATTGTCATATCTTTTTGCCTCACTTGAGGCGTTTGGATCGTTCCAACTCATAAATTACCGTATCTATTTTTAAAATTATTAATAATGGCTATCTTAACACGAACGACGTTGCAATATCTTGCGTCAATTGTCTTAAGTGTATTTGGTAGCAGGAAGTGGCCACCTTTAATAGGCAACAACTATTAAAACAAATCAAATGTCGATATCGACTGTACTTGATTTATTGGTTATCTTTTTACTGTCTATCTCTTTCGACACTTCTAATACTGTTGTTTGGTTAGACTTATCCAAGTATTTCTGAGCCTTATCGACTTCAGTAGTCAAAGTATTGACCGTCTGTTTCATATTTTCTAGTGCTTCAATTTTATAATTGCTAATCATATCCATCGTATCATAGACGTTATTGAAAGCGTTTTGCAATTTATCAAGCTCAATACTGCTACTGGTCGCTTGCTCATGGATTTCACCTGACTGACGTTTTAGCATCGCTGAGGTCGATTCAATCAAGCTGCTGGTGGTTTTATTTAAAGCAGTAATTTGATCAAGTACCAGTTTTTGATTGGTCATTGCTTGGGCAACCACGACCGCTGTACGTAGTGCAGATACGGTGGTTGTGGTGGCTCGATCAACGCCTTTTATCAATTCTAAGTTATTGCGGCGAATGGTATCGAGCGCTAAATAGCCTTGCACGTTCACGGCTAACTGGGTTAAAAAGTCGGTGTTTTTTTGACGCACATAAAACAACATCTCTTCTTTAATAATGCGTGCTTTTTCGGGATCGGTCGCTTCTATCGCATAAACCTTTTGTTCTAACTGCTCATCGATTTTTTTGCCGACATAAACGTATTGGCGTATGGATTGCATCAGCTCCCACATATTGACTTTTTCTTGCTCAATCATCGCATTGTCTTTGAGCAGCTCATCCTTACCATTATATAGACTGGTTACTACGGCGTTGATATGTGATTGTGCCGATTCATATTGACGGAAGTAATCCTGTACTTTATTGCCAAATGGGATGAGACCGAATAACTTACGTGAGCTGGTCAGCTCTTTTTTACTGGGATCTAAATCTTCGACGATGCCGCGCAACTCAGTCAGTGACTTGGCGATAGGAGAATTATCAAATAAGCTGTCATTTAAACTTTTGGCGGGTAAATCGAGCATACGATTAGACATTTGGGCTGATTCACGAATCTCTTTGGTACCGAGATTATGAATCGATTGCACATTTTGCTGAAATTCAGCACTGTGCACAGAATTATTAATCACATGATCAACAAAGGCATCGACCTTGGCATCAAGCTCGGGGATTTGGCTGTCATCCAATTTGACCATTTGATCTGCTTCGCTTTTTTGTATTTCTCTCACAGGTTCAGGCGCGGTTAGAGAAATACTTGGCGTCGTTGCATTTTCTGGTGGGGTCAATTCTTGCATGAAATTTCCTTCAATATTGGATAAAAGTAGTGTTTTTGTCAACGACTCTGATGGTCGTGATATACGTTATTTTTATACACTTACTAGAAATTTTTAATAAATGCTGATTAGCAAATATAAAACAGACCTTTAGATTACCGCGTAATCAAATGGTTGAGAAGGTAGGTTTTGTAAAATAGAGTCAGCCAATTATATCTGACTAAACATATTTAAAAGAGATATGTATCTATGCACACAATAAAAAACCATCAATATCCCGCAGTATATTGATGGTTAAGGTTATACATATCTATATTGACTAACAGCCATCTAATAAACAGATTACTTTTTCTTAGTTGGCCCAAGCAGCATACCCATCTGACGACCTTCCATCTTAGGATATTGCTCAACGTTAGCAATCTCAGCAGTATCTTCGATAATACGATCTAGCTGCTTGCGACCAATTTCTTGGTGCGCCATTTCACGGCCACGAAAGCGAATACTGATTTTAACTTTGTCTTGGTCTTCCAAAAAGCTGACGATTTTTTTCAGTTTGACCTGATAATCAGCTTCTTCAGTACTAGGACGCAGCTTCATCTCTTTTAGCTGAGTTTGCTTTTGGTTCTTTTTAGCTTCTTTCGCCTTTTGCTTTTGATCATAGAGGAAATGCTTATAATCCATGATTTTGCATACTGGCGGTTTGGCTTCAGGAACCAATTCGACCAAATCTAGACTGTCTTCACGTGCCGCTTTCATCGCGGTTTCGATATCGACCACGCCCATCTGTTCGCCGTCTTCTTTAACGAGACGGACTTCTTTGGCTGTGATATCTTCGTTGATGTTCAAACGGTTTGACTGTTTAATAGGTATTACTCCTCATCTGTTTTTGGGGTCTGTCGGCCTTTGTCGCTGACAGCGGTCTGTACTAATGTAATAAATTCTGGAACACTCATCACGCCAAGGTTTTCACCTTCACGAGTACGGACATTGACACTGCCCGATTCGACTTCTTTATCCCCTAATACTAGCATATAGGGAACGCGTTCTAATGTTTTCTCTCGTATCTTAAATCCAATCTTTTCGTTACGCAAGTCACTAATAGCTCGCAAACCTGACTTTTTGAGTTGGCTGACCACATTTTCACAAGCATCTGCCTGTTTATCAGTGATATTCATCACCACCACTTGTTGCGGCGCTAGCCAAACGGGCATCCAACCAGCATAGTTTTCAATCAAAATACCAATGAAGCGCTCGAATGAACCTAAGATGGCACGGTGCAACATAATAGGTACTTCGCGCTCGTTTTGCTCATTGACGAATTCGGCATCTAGGCGCTCAGGCATGTTTGGGTCAACCTGAATCGTACCGCACTGCCAGACGCGACCTAAAGAATCTTTCAAACTAAATTCAATCTTCGGACCATAGAATGCACCTTCACCTGGTAGATAAGCCCAATCAAGACCTGAACTATCTAATGCATCGGCCAAAGCTTTTTCGGCAAAATCCCAAGACTCATCACTACCAACCCGTTTTTCAGGGCGGGTCGAGAGTTTCATAATGATATTGTCAAAACCAAAGTCTTCATAAACGGCAAGGGTTAGCTTAATAAAGTCAGCGACTTCTTGCTGGATTTGCGACTGCGTACAGAAGATATGTGCATCATCTTGGGTAAAGCCGCGTACACGCATCAAACCATGTAGTGAACCTGATGGCTCGTTTCGATGGCATGAGCCAAACTCTGCCATACGTAATGGCAAATCACGGTAAGATTTTAAGCCTTGGTTAAAGACTTGCACGTGGCACGGGCAGTTCATTGGTTTTACCGCATAATCACGATTTTCGCTGGCAGTCGTGAACATATTAGTCGCATAGTTGCCCCAATGTCCCGAACGCTCCCACAGGCTACGATCGACGATTTGCGGCGTTTTAATTTCTTCATAGCCATTATCATGCTGTACTTTACGCATATACTGCTCAAGTACTTGATATATCGTCCAACCATTCGCATGCCAAAACACCATACCGGGTGCTTGCTCTTGCATATGGAACAGATTTAACGCTTTACCAATTTTACGATGGTCACGTTTTTCAGCTTCTTCGATACGCTGAATATAGGCTTTTAAATCTTTTTTATCCGCCCATGCTGTACCATAGATACGTTGCAGTTGCTCGTTCTTGGCATCACCGCGCCAATATGCACCAGACATTTTGGTCAGTTTGAATACTTTTAAAAATCTGGTGTTCGGCACGTGTGGACCACGGCACATATCGACATATTCTTGATGATGATATAAGCCAAACGCTTCTTCGCCTGGCATATCGTTAATCAGCTTAAGCTTATAGTCTTCACCACGTTCTTCAAAGATTTTAATGACTTCATCGCGTGGCGTTATTTTTTTGATAACGTCATAATCTTGCTTGATGAGTTCCATCATGCGTTTTTCAATGGCTGCCATATGCTCAGGCGTAAATGGCGTTTCGCTATAGATGTCATAATAAAAACCATCATCGATAACGGGGCCAATCACCATTTTTACATCAGGATATAACTGCTTAACGGCATGACCTAATAGATGAGCACAAGAATGGCGAATGATATCGACACCGTCATCATCTTTTGGTGTCACGATTTCAACCTTAGCATCATGAGCGATAGGGTCGTGCGCATCAACTAGATGACCATCTACACGTCCGGCGACCGTCGCTTTAGCCAATCCTGCACCAATGCTTTGTGCCACTTCCATGACGGTGGTACTACCTTCGAAGTTTTTTACGCTACCATCGGGTAAAGTAATCGCTACCATAATCTATTCACCTTTTTGCGTCCGTTGGCAGTGATGATTGCAACCATCAATCATATAACCGCAAGACTGCGTCAATTATATCCAACTGCTATGATATGTTATAAGAGATAGATATCACTTAAAGGCAAAATTTCAAACAATCAACCGTTGAACAATCAAGGCTAATAAGAAATGCCATTAAGCAATATTATAAAGTCAGCTATTATAGCAAAAACTGTGTATCAACACTAGATAGTAAGGGATTAGGTCGGCTTCTATATATAGATGCTATCTATACGAATATCAAGAAGTGTAAATCATAGTTAGCTAAGGACACAGCGAAGGCAATTATCAGTAAACAGATAAATATGCCAAAAAGTCAGTATGGAGCCTCAAAGTTTTAGCTTAAAGTAAGTTATTAATGGCAACGCTATAGATGATAATTAATGAATATCGATAGATACTGTTTAAAGCTGAGTAATTATTTACCGTCTAATTTAAGAGAATTAAATGAATATTAATCTTAACCCATTGAAAACCATACACAATTAAAAGTCTTATCAAATAAACTTAAAAACCCCTGATAAAGCGGTTGACACACCTCTTAAACTCTATATAATACGCCCCACAGCAAAGGAAGCTAAGCAGTAAGTTAACCAACTTATTACTTAGATTACCAAGCTAAGACAAAACATAAAAAAGCTTGACAATTCAAATCATTATGATAAGATAGTCGGCTCG
>NZ_JADQAH010000045.1:0-26304 GCF_022129225.1 Psychrobacter sp. Ps7
AGAGTAAGGCGTTGCTTATTTTTTTCAATGCTTTCTCAATTCTATACAGTCCCTAATGAATATCAATAATGTATTTAGCCATAAGGTCACATATGACGTCTAATCAACTCTCAAATGAGCCTACGTGCTGGCAAGATGAAAGCAGTCATCTGTCTGACGATTTATCAGGCATTACGCCAGAATCGCTTATCATTCATATCATTGACGACGAAGAAAGTGTGCGCATGTCCTGTGATTTTTTGATTAGCAGCTTAGGGCTATCGACCCAAGTGTGGGCAAGTGCTCTGATATTTTTACAGCAAGTCAATATCTATCGTCCAGCAGTGATTGTGAGTGATTTGATGATGCCAGAGATGAGTGGTCAAGCGCTACAAGTGCACCTTAGTCAACAGGACAGCCCTATGGCATTGATAGCGCTAACGGGAAATGGCGAGATTGCTGATGCTGTCAATATGCTGAAGCAAGGTGCGGCTGACTATCTGGAAAAACCGATTAATAGCCGCCGGCTACAAGAAGCGCTTGCGCGTGCGCAAGACCTCACTCTAAAACGCGCCACGCTTTATGATATTAAAAATCTTTATGCGCAGCTGACCGATAAAGAAAAGCAGGTCGCCAATGAGTTACTGCAAGGCAATCTGAATAAAAATATCGCCAACCATTTAGATATATCGGTCCGCACGGTAGAGGTGCATCGCTCACAAGTGATGAAAAAAATGCAGTCACAACATGTCAGTGAGTTGATTCAAAAGTTAGTATTGCTTGATGCTTAAAAATTAAGACAGTCGTATCAATTAAAGCAGTCATAAAAAAACGCCTGATATTAAACAGACGTTCTATTTTTTCAAGAGTTGAAGAATTTTGCTAAGTTATTTAACTCAATATCAAGCTATCATCTTCGACTTTTTCGCCGCGAGTTTGCTCAAACATATCAAGTAAGTCATGTACAGTCATGCCTTGACGTTTATCGCCAGCCACATCTAATACCACTTGTCCTTGATGTAACATCACTGTTCTGGTGCCATGCGCCAATGCCTGCTGCATCGAGTGGGTAACCATCATCGTTGTAAGCTGATTGTCCGTTACAATTTTATCGGTCAATTCTAAAACGAAAGCAGCAGTCTTAGGGTCGAGGGCAGCAGTATGCTCATCAAGCAATAAAATTTTGGAAGGTTGCAATGAAGCCATCAATAGGCTAACAGCTTGACGTTGACCACCGGATAACAGACCCATACGGTCGGTCAGACGATTTTCTAGCCCCAATTTTAATACTGATAATTTTTCGCGAAATAAATCACGGTTATTTTGGTTGAGTGCAAAGCTCAAACCACGTTTGCCGCCGCGCTTATAAGCCAGCGCCATGTTTTCTTCGATGGTTAATGCTTCACAAGTCCCCGCCATCGGGTCTTGGAAGACACGAGCCACCCAATGGGCGCGTTGGTGCGCGGTCTTTTTGGTGACATCGATACCATTTAATAAGATTGAACCGCTATCGACGCGCGTGGTACCACTGACCGCATTTAAAAAGGTTGATTTACCCGCGCCATTGGTACCGATGACAGTGACAAATTCACCATCAGCGATGTTGAGATTGATACCGCGTAGGGCAGGGTTTTCAATGGGCGTTCCAGGATTAAAGGTCAACCGCAAATCTGTAGCTTGCATCATAATAATTATTCCTTATGGTTGCACATTGACATTAAGCCCGAACTTTACGACTTAAAAATTTATTTTTAGCTTTTGGCAATACCAAGGCAAATACGACGAGTAGCGCTGTAATCAAGTTTAAATCTTGCGGACCAAAACCAATACTACGGAGCGTATCGCTCGATAGCGCCACCTGAATAAATAGCTTGTACAGCACCGCACCGACGACCACGGCAAAGGTAATCAGCCAAATTCGCTTGGCAGGAATGATGGTTTCACCGATGATGACCGCTGCCAAACCGATGACAATGGTACCAATACCGATCGAGATATCTGCGCCACCTTGAGTCTGCACAAACAATGCACCTGCTAGAGCAATCAAACCATTAGAAATCGCCATACCAATGATGGTCATCCATGAGGTATTGATGCCTTGCGCCTGTGCCATGCGGAGGTTGGAACCCGTCGCCCGCATCGAAAGACCCGTTTCGGTACTATAGAACCAGTTTAAAAATAACATGGCAGCTATCACCACGACACCAATAATTAGACAGCGCATCCAATAACCGTTGCCATCAGTGACCAAGGTGCTAAAGACCGTGGTTTCACCCAATAATGGCAAGTTCGGCGCACCCATAATCCGTAAATTGATAGAATATAGTGCGACCATCACCAAGATACTGGCAAGTAGTTGCAGGATGCCAAGTTTGACGTGTAGCCATGCCGTAACAATACCAGCGACTGAACCTGCCAACATACCAAAAGCACAGGCAAGCCATGGGTTGACACCAGCGATGATAGAAATACCAGCGACAGCGCCACCTAGTGGAAAACTACCGTCAGCGGTCAAGTCGGGGAAGTCGAGGGTGCGAAATGAGATCAGCACACCAAGTGCTACTAGGCCATAAATCAGACCGCTTTCAAGTGCACCAAAAAAAGCAATTAAAGACATAAGAGATCAGTAAGTCATAACCAAGCGTTTAGCAACTAACGTTCTAATATCGATTCATAGAATGAGTGCGTGATATAGATCAGCGCTGTCTCATCTATACGTCAATTTTAGCTAAACGACTAAGCGGTGAATTTAACAGATTAAACAATCTGCGGTTAGGGTAAACCAAAACATGTCACGATCAACAGCTATCATAAGCTACCTAGGTTCAAAGCTTTGATTAAAAAAAGGGCAAATTTAGAAATGACGCAAATACTTTATATTTAATCAATGTGGTTTAAATAAGAAGCCCAGCCTACTGATTCATAGCTGGGTTTCTGATGTTAAACATTTAGCCTCATCGCATAAAGGTAGATGACGGCTGACACCAAATCCATCAAACTCGATATCTACCTTATGATAGCTGTAATGAGCTAGCTATAAAAGTGCGTTATTCTACCACTTCTTTTGCTTTATCGATAACCGCTTGTGACAAAGTAATGCCTTCTTCTTTGGCATGCTTTGGACTAACGTATAGATCCAACATTTGCGGGGTGTAGACAGGAATAGCGCCTGCTTTTTCACCATTTAAAATACGTACCACGATTTTGCCTGTTTCGCGACCAAGCTCGTAGTAATTCACGCCCAATGCAGCAACGGCACCACGCTCAACTGAGCTAGTGTCAGACGCAATCAGTGGGATTTTGCTCTCTTTAGCGACTTGATATAGTGATTCGTAAGCCGATACGACGTTATTATCGGTTGAGGTATAGATCATATCGACCTTACCTTCGAGGCTACGTGCTGCCATCGCAATATCAGTACTACGCTGGGCAGGCGCTTCGAGTACATTGATACCTAGTGGTGTCAGTTTTTCTTTTAAGTTTTTCAAGATAATCGTTGAGTTGACTTCGCCTGGGCTATAAACATAGCCGACATTCTTCAGGCTCGGGATGATTTGACGCATCAATTCAATTTGTGGCTCATAAGGCAGGGCATCAGAGCCGCCAGTGACATTGGTGCCAGAGCCATCTAGTTTGGTCACTAGTTTGGCGGCAACTGGGTCAGTGACTGCTGAGAATACTAAAGGGATACTGCTAGTAGCAGCAGCTACTGACTGCGCTGATGGAGTACCAATCGCAACGATAACGTCTGAATTGTCTGCGACGAATTGCTTAGCAATCTGTCCAGCAGTGGCAGTGTTACCCTGTGCGCTTTGGAAATTAACCTTTAAATTTTCACCATCCTTAAAGCCTGCTTCATTAAGCTCGTCGATAACGCCCTTACGGACGTCATCAAGCGCTGGATGTTCGACGATAGCTGTGATTGCGACAGTCTTCATAGCCGTGGCTGCATCGCCAGTCGCAGCTGTATCAGTGGTGCTGGTATCTTGTGCTGATTGATTACAGCCAGTCAAGATGGCAGTACAAACGCCACCTAATAATAGTGCTTTACTAAAGTTAAAATGACCAAAACGATTTTGATACAACATGGGTCTCACTCCTGAAAATAATAATGTGTCCGTACATTATTTAATTTATAGATAAAAGGTATAGATGGATAAAGGGTAAAGCGAGCCATCTATATAGAAGGCTAAATGTTATTTTTCAGTGCTACTTGTCAAAACTATTTATCCGTATTATTTATCCGTATTATTTATCCGCACTCTGCGCTTGTTTGTCGATATTAATGGCATTTTTTAGCAGCTCATCAGTCAGGCTGAAGCCTTGCTCAGCCGCATGTTTCGGGCTTGCATATAAGGTTAAAGTATTCATCACTTCAGGCTTAACGCTACTAACTGCTTCGCCATTTAAAACACGATACACCATTTTGCCTGTGGTACGACCAAAGTCATAATCATTGACACCAAGTGCCGCAGTTGCACCACGTCGCACACTGAACTCGTCTGAGGCAATGACAGGAATATCAAGCTCATTGGCAGCACCTGCCATCGCTTCAAAGGCGGATACCACATTATTATCTAGTGAGGTATAAATCACATCAACACGACCAGCAAGGCTACGAGTCGCCATCGCCACATCCGTTGGGCGATTGGCGGTTACGTCTAATATCTTAAGCCCACGCGCAGGCGCAGCTTTTTTTAGTTGATTGAGTACCACCACCGAATTGACCTCACCTGGACTATAAACATAGCCAATGGTTTTTGCATTAGGCGCAATTTTTTGAATATTGTCCAGTTGCGGCTCGATAGGTAGCTCACTAGACAGTCCTGTCACATTAGATTGGATAGGCGTATTGTTCTCATTAATGAGCTTTGCCGCGACAGGGTCTGAAATAGCCGTATAAATAACCGGAATCGTCTTAGTTGACGCAACGATAGACTGAGCTGATGGCGTCGAGATTGCCACGATGGCATCTGGATTGTCTCCTGCAAACTGCTTCGCAATCTGACCTGCTGTCGCTGTATTGCCTTGAGCACTTTGAAAATTAATGGTTAGATTTTGGCCTTCAACATAGCCATTATCTGCCAACTCATCAATAATGCCGCGACGCATCGCATCTAACGAAGGATGTTCGACGATTTGAGTGATGGCTAATGTCTTGGCAGGCTTGTCAGAATCTGCGGCGGCACTTGTATCTGTCGTTGCAGCAGTGTCGGTCGTGTTTGAGCAGCCAATTAATCCAAGCGCGGCGCTCATAGCAGCACCGAATAGGCTGAAGCGTAAAGTAGTAGCAAAGGTCATTTTATTGGGGCTCATAGGTTAGAGAGTGCAGGTTACCCGAGTCAATGTTATGTGCATGCTGAGATAACGGGCTAACATCAAAGTAATCAATCCATTGATCATTACGTCCATATTATGACAGTAATGTAACTTATGGCAATAAGAAATTAAAACGCGTTTGTCATTACCTCTGTAAAGAACGTACTGAATCAATATTCATCGATATTATCTTCTATATAAGCACTGATTTTGGCGATTGACCAGCGATAGTTTTGGGACAATAAAAAAGATGCCCAGCTGGACATCTTTTTTGTTTGTTGAGTAAGCCTAACTATTAAGCAAGCACATCGCCAATCACGCAGTTGTCAGGTAAAGTAACCACTGTCAGCTGAGTTTTTGGATTGCCAGTTGATAGCACCATACCTTCTGAGACACCAAACTTCATCTTACGCGGGGCAAGATTGGTCACGCAAATGACCTTTTTATCTAGCAATTGCTCAGGCTCATAGAACTTACGGATGCCGCTAAACACATTGCGCGGTTTGTCTTCGCCAACGTCCAAGGTAAATTGTAAAAGCTTATCTGCGCCTTCGACATGATTGCAGGCTAGAACGTGAGCGACTTTCATCTCAACTTTGGCAAAGTCTTCGATGCCGATATAGTCAGTTTGCTCAGTATTTGTCTCAGCATCTATATCAGTAGCAGCTTCTTTTGCTGGCTTATTATCTTTTTTAGCAACGGCTTTGCTAGCCACAGGAGCAGCAGCTTGAGCCAAAGATTCTTTTGAGGCCTCAACCATCGCGGCAACGTCTTTTTCTTCTATACGCTGCATCAAAGGCTTGAACTTATTGATCTTGTGCCCCAGTAGCCACTCATTACGGCTGGCAAAGCTTAAGTCGTCAATGTTCAAAAACGCTTTGGCATTGGCGGTTAGCTCAGGCAATACTGGCGCAAGGTAGACCATCAATTGACGGAAGATATTAATCGCGACCGAGCAAACATCTTGAACTTCTTGCTCTGCGCCTTCAACCTTAGCAAGTGCCCATGGTTTTTTCTCATCGATATATTCATTGGCTTTATCAGCACATTGCATAATCAAACGCATGGCACGCGAAAACTCACGGTTCTCGTAAGCGGCAGCAATCTCATCGCCCGTTTTGGTAATATCTTCTAATAAACTTGGCTCAGCGCAGACTTCTGTGAGCATGCCGTCGTACTTTTTGACCAAGAATCCAGCACTGCGGCTAGCGATATTGACCACTTTACCAACCAAGTCAGAGTTAACCTTTTGCATGAAATCTTCTAAATCAAGGTTGATATCTTCGACTTTATCAGACAATTTACTAGCAAAATAATAACGCAGGTATTCAGGATGTAAGTGATCAGCATACGTTTCGGCTTTAATAAAAGTACCGCGTGACTTACTCATTTTTTCGCCATTGACCATCAAGAAGCCATGAGCAAAAACACCCGTTGGTGTACGGAACTCACTACCAGCAAGCATAGCAGGCCAAAATAGCGCATGGAAATAAACGATGTCTTTACCGATGAAGTGATACACCTCGGTTTTATGCTCGTTTTCTTGCATCCAATAACGGTCGAAATCAAGCGCCTCGTCTGTACCTGCGCGCTTATCGCATAGGTTTTTGAAACTCGCCATGTAACCGACTGGCGCATCTAGCCATACATAAAAATATTTGTCTGGCTCATCGCTTGGGGTATTTGGAATCTGAAAACCAAAGTAGGGCGCATCACGGGAAATGTCCCACGTTGCCAGACCTGCTTCAAACCATTCTTGTAGTTTATTGGCGACCGATGTTTGCAAGCGATTGTCACTACGCGTCCAATCTTTTAAGAATTGCTCAAATTCAGGCAAATTAAAGAAGTAGTGCTTGGAGGTTTTTAGAATAGGCGTGGCATCTGATAACGTTGAATGCGGGTCTTTAAGATCCGTTGCATCATAGGTCGTACCGCAAACTTCACAGTTATCGCCGTATTGGTCTGCCGCTGCGCATTCAGGGCAAGTACCCTTGACAAAACGATCGGCTAAAAATAGCTGTTTTTCAGGGTCAAATAATTGTTCGACATCTTTTGTACTGATATGCCCAGCATCATTCAAGCGACGATAAATCAGCTCAGAAAAATGCTTGTTTTCTTCTGAGTGCGTGGAGTGATAATTGTCAAAGTTAATCAAAAATTTGGCAAAATCTGCTTCATGCGACGCTTTCACCGCGGCAATTTGTTCCTCCGGTGTGACGCCATTGGCTTCTGCTTTGAGCATGATTGCCGTACCGTGTGCATCGTCTGCGCAGACATAAGTGACCTGATGGCCTTGCGCTTTCATGGCACGTGCCCAAATGTCGGTCTGAATATATTCTACAAGATGCCCCAAATGGATATGGCCATTGGCGTAGGGCAGCGCACTGGTTACTAGAATCTCACGCACTTTTATCACCTATATTTTTATATAAACGGGTTGGTTATCAAACGTCTTAAGCGGTTTTGAGCTATTAGACGCGATACTATTAATATCAAACTATCAATGCTAAAACGTATTAAGCAAATAAAAATTTAAAAAAGTGTGCCTATGATACCGTAATTCGGCCAAATTTGTGACATTACCTGAGTAATTAATATAGTCGCTAATAAAGCGATTAACTCTATACGGTATATAGAGTGTCAATCAATTATGAGAGATAAATAGTCGGTTGTATTTAGAGGTAGTAATGAGAAAGCATGCATAAAAAACCCACCAAGCAATCGCTCAGTGGGCTCTTTGGTATCAAGCAATAATCGTTAAATTTAATTATCTTTAAGGTTTAATAAATGCCTCATTCTAGGATATTAGAACGAGCCAAATATCGTCCCTAAAATGATAACGGCGACCACAGCAATAAGTGGAATCACCATCGTTACCATGGCGACGTTTAGATAGGACTGCTTATGGGTCAAACCACAAATCGCAAGTAAGGTGATGACCGCACCACTATGCGGTAGCGTATCCAAACCACCTGCTGCCATCACAGCAACACGGTGCATCAATTCTGGGTCAATACCCGCTGCGACCGCCATTCTTAAATAGTCTTCACCCAACGTCGATAACGCGATACTCAAACCACCAGACGATGAGCCAGTAATACCAGCCAGCGTAGTCATCGCCACCGCTTCTGAGATTAAAGGATTGTCAGGTGTTAGATTTAAAATACTATCACGAATGATGAGGAAGCCTGCTAGCGAGGCGATAACCGCGCCGTAGCCAACTTCTGAGGCAGTATTAAAAATCGGCAGCATCGAATCATAAGTACCACGGTTGATGGTTTTTTGCAGATTATTCCAATGACCGATACGTAGCAAAATTAACACCGCACAGGCCACGACTAACGAGATGATTATTGACCATAAACCCAGTGAGCCTGCGATATTTAGATCAGGAAACTGAGCTTGTAAGCCGCTAAAATCCACTGATGGAAAGACAGTGTAAGTTAATAGAGCATTCAAGCCAATGACCAACACCAGTGGAATCATAGCAATAGTAAATGAGGTGTGATGCGTATTTAATACCTCAGTTTCTTTTTTGGCTGCGCCAACGCCGCCCACATCCTCTTCGTCATGCTGACCATAGCCTTCGCCTGCTGCATTGGCTTTTCTGGCGCGTGATTGTAGCCATAACCAACCGCAAATAAACATGATGGTGCCGCCGATAATACCCAAGATAGGCGCGGCAAAAACGTTGGTATTATAGTAAGGAATCGGAATGGCGTTTTGAATGGCAGGCGTACCTGGCAATGCCGTCATCGTAAAGGTGAATGAGCCTAAGGCAATCGCTGCCGGAATCAAGCGCTTAGGAATATCAGCGGCTTTAAACAAGTCTTTGGCGATTGGGTAAATAGCAAATGCCACCACAAATAACGAAACGCCACCATAGGTTAAAATGGCACAAACTAAGATAACTGCTAAGATGGCTTTGCTGGCACCAAGCTTTTCGACCACGGTTTTGGCAATCGCGGTCGCCGCACCAGAGTCTGCCATCAAACGCCCAAATAGTGCACCCAGCAAGAATATAGGGAAAAACTTAAGTAAAAATCCACTCAATGCGCCCATAAACACATCGGTATAAGCAGGAATCGTGCTTAAAAAATCACCTGATAATAGTACGGCTAATGTCGCCATAATCGGTGCTAATATCAACACTGAATAACCGCGATAAGCAAAAAACATCAGTAATAATAAAGTAATGACAATAGCAAAGGTACTAAACATGATCGCCCTCCTTGGCAAAGTTCAATCAGCGAGTATGCAGAGCATAGTGATATCGGTCAATAAAATTATTTAAAATAGGCAATATTTGATATTTTATTAAACATAAATTCTGTCTTAATGAGATATTGCCCCATCATATATACCGCTACTGCGCTGGCTTGTATATTCCTATGGTTATTCTCTTCTCGCTACGAGAATAATATGGTAAGTTAGCACAAGATTTTTAATTATGATATATCGATAGAAACTGTATTAATATAAATATGGAAATATTGAGTGATGTCACCCACTCATAATCATTGATGATAGAAGTTAATAACAAAAAATAGACTTGCAAGGAGATAAGCATGAGTCAATCAAAAGTATATAGCAGTGCCGAAGAAGCGCTAAAAGGTATCGTCAGCGATGGACAAACCCTCGCTATTGGTGGTTTTGGTCTGTGCGGTATTCCTGAAGCGCTCATCGAAGCGTTACGTGATAGTGGTGTTAAAGGGTTAACTTGCATCAGTAATAACGCAGGCGTCGATGATTTTGGCTTAGGGTTGCTATTACAAACGCGCCAGATTAAAAAAATGATTTCATCCTATGTCGGTGAAAATAAAGAATTTGAGCGTCAATACTTGGCAGGCGAGTTAGAAGTTGAATTAACGCCGCAAGGGACGTTAGCGGAAAAACTACGTTCGGGCGGTGCTGGTATTCCTGCGTTTTACACCGCCACTGGCGTTGGCACACTGGTCGCTGAAGGCAAAGAAACCCGTGATTTTGACGGTCGTACTTATATACTTGAGCATTCATTGCGCGCTGATGTGTCATTAATCAAAGCGCAAAAAGCGGACAAAGCGGGTAATTTAATTTTTAACAAGACGGCGCGTAACTTTAATCCAGATTGCGCCATGGCAGGCAAAATTACCATTGTCGAAGTCGAAGAAATCGTAGAGACAGGTACGTTTGATCCTGATGACGTGCATCTGCCGGGTATCTTTGTGCAGCGTATCGTCTTGAATAGTAATCCTGAAAAGCGTATTGAAAAGACTACGACTAAAGCAGTCGAAAGCGCTTAGTTACAGGCTTTATAGAATTTTTTAAAGTGTTAAATTAATAATAGAATATTGTAATACTATTCCTAAAAATTTGAGTAGCAAGGAAAACGAGTGAAAGTGCTACATTTAGTAGACTAAGCGAGTTTGACACCGCTCATCATATTTTTTGGGGTCGTTATAAAAATAAGGAAGTTATCATGGCATGGACAAGAGAGCAGATGGCACAGCGTGCCGCACAAGAGCTACAAGACGGCTATTATGTCAACTTAGGCATTGGGCTACCAACCCTAGTCGCCAATTATATCCCTAAAGATGTCGATGTTTGGCTACAGTCTGAAAATGGTCTATTAGGTATCGGCGAGTTTCCAACGGCAGAAAATGTCGATGCAGATTTGATTAATGCGGGTAAACAAACCGTCACTGCCGAAGCGGGTGCCAGTTATTTTAGTAGCTCAGAGTCGTTTGCGATGATTCGCGGCGGTCATGTTAATCTGGCGATATTGGGTGCGATGGAAGTGTCAGAAAAAGGCGATTTAGCCAACTGGATGATTCCCAAAAAAATGGTCAAAGGCATGGGCGGTGCGATGGATTTGGTTGCTGGCGTGCAGCGCGTGATTGTCTTGATGGAACAGGTCAATAAACACGGCGAGCCAAAAATCCTTGCCAATTGCGAGCTACCATTGACGGGCAAAGGGGTGGTCGACCGTATTATTACCGAACTTGCTGTACTAGACGTCACTGACAACGGTTTAAAGCTAGTTGAGCTGGCAGAAGGTGTTAGCTTTGATGAGCTACAAGAAAAAACGCCAGTGAGCATTGCTCAATAAGCTTGTTAGATATATTTGGCACAAACCTCTAAAAAACCTATTTGATAATGGACTATAAAATATGGCGACCACATTACAACAAGATTTGACTGGCAAGGTGGCATTGGTCACCGGCGCTGCCAGCGGTATCGGACGTGATATCGCTGAAACTTATGCCAAAGCAGGCGCAGCGGTTGGTATTGCAGATATTAATATTGAAGCGGCTCAGAAAACCGTTGATGCTATTGAAGCGGCAGGCGGACGCGCATTTGCCATTGCCATGGATGTGACTTCAGAGGAGGCGGTAAATGCTGGTGTGCAGCAGCTTGTCGATACCTTTGGTGCTATTGATATTCTCGTCTCCAATGCTGGTATTCAGATCATCAATCCGATTCATAAAATGGCGTTTGAGGATTGGAAAAAAATGCTTGCCATTCATTTGGATGGGGCATTTTTGACCACCAAAGCGGCGATACAGCATATGTATAAAGATGACAAAGGCGGTACCGTCATCTATATGGGCTCAGTACACTCGCACGAAGCCTCACTTTATAAAGCGCCTTACGTCACAGCGAAACATGGGTTACTTGGGCTGTGCCGTGTATTGGCCAAAGAAGGCGCTGAGCATAATGTACGCGCGCATGTGATTTGCCCAGGGTTTGTTAAAACGCCATTGGTCGAAAAGCAAATTCCGCAACAAGCGGCTGAAAAAGGCATCAGTGAAGAATCTGTAGTCAATGATATTATGTTGGTCAATACGGTAGACAAAGAATTCACGACCGTCGATGATATTGCCCAATTGGCATTGTTTTTAGCAGCATTCCCGAGCAATGTATTTACAGGTCAGTCTATCGTTGCCAGTCACGGTTGGTTTATGAATTAACTGAGTGGTGAATTAATGGGTTTGCGGGTTGTTTGATTGGTTTAAGAATCATGGGCTTGCTAATAAAAGACCAATCCATTAGCATCTAGTTTTATATTAATTTGAGCCAATTAGATTGGCTCTTTTTTATGAGCGCTTGAATACCGTTTCGGGTCGCACGGAGTAAGTATAATGAATGATAAGGATTTTGCAAAAACGCTTGCAGCAAAATTAAGCCGTGCTATCGAGCAACAGCAGTTTGAGCAATCAATCAATCAACTTCAAAATTTGCGCCCGATTGATATTGCCGATGTTCTGGCACTCATGGAGCCAAATCTTGCGTGGCAGCTACTTGAGCATCTGCCCAATCGTTCTACCGTGTTCTCCTATTTAGAAACGGATATTCAGGTTGCACTTGCCTATGTATTTCCTCGGGCTATATTAGCAAAGATAATAGGCGAGATGCCTGCGGATGAGCGCGCAGATTTATATAAGCGCCTCAGTCAAGATCAACGTGATGCCTTGTTGCCCGCATTGGCACAGGCACAACGTGAAGATATTCGTAAGTTATCTGCCTATGAGGAGCGCACTGCTGGTGCGTTGATGACGTCTGATTATGCGACTTTAGCTGCTCATATGACTGTCTCTGAAGCATTGGCAGCACTGCGCCTAGAAGCACCTGATGCCGAAACTATTTATCATGCTTATGTGATTGATGATGAGCGTAAATTATTAGGCGTTGTCTCTTTACGAGTACTTATTTTAGCGGCTCCTGAACAGCTGATTAATGACATTATGATGAGTACAGTAGTGTCTTGTAATGTCAATGATGATCAAGAAGACGTTGCGAAAGTCGTGGCTCGCTATGATTTAATTGCGCTGCCTATTACCGATGATAGTGGTGCTTTGGTCGGTATTGTTACCCACGATGATGCGATGGATGTGGTGAGTGATGAGGCAACCGATGATTTCCATAAGTCGGGAGGTGTCTCGACCATGGTTGGCAAATTAAAAGACGTCAGCGTTCGGGTGTTATACCGTAAGCGGGTCTTTTGGTTAGTGTTCTTAGTATTTGGTAACTTGCTCTCAGGCTTTAGTATTGCAAAATTTGAAGATGTGATTGCCGCCAATTTGGTATTGGTGTTCTTTTTACCTTTATTGGTCGACAGTGGCGGTAACGCTGGCTCGCAGTCAGCGACCTTGATGGTGCGAGCTTTGGCGACTGGCGATGTGGTCATGCGTGACTGGTTTTCGTTATTGGGTCGAGAGGCGGTGGTTGCGTTGATGCTTGGGGCGACGATGGCGGTGGCTATCTCAATCATCGGTTATGTACGTGGTGATGCAGTGGTGTCGTTAGTGCTGGCACTGAGTATGATGTCGGTGGTGATGATTGGTTGTGTGATTGGTATGAGCTTACCTTTTGTGCTTAATAAATTAGGTTTTGACCCTGCCACTGCCAGCGCGCCTTTGATTACCTCTGTCTGTGATGCCTCGGGGGTACTTATTTATTTGTTTATTGCTTCACAGTTTTTGTCTATCGGTTAACGCTGCTATAAAGCCTAGTCCCACTAGCGTTGTGGTTTTTTTATAGTGTTAATTCAGCTACACTGTCACTATAAAAGGTCTGGCTAACACGCTCACGAGCGGTATTGTTCACGACAGTATTCACTGAGTTTTTGCCATGCCCACTCACTTGTATAGGCAGTAATAGTCGCTATGTTTAACTTTATGAAGAAAACCTCCACCAAAAAATCAGAAACACCAGAGCAGCGAGCAGAGCGCGATAGTGCCGTGGACAAGGTGCTGCTTGGTTATGAGGTAGGTACTGTCAGTATTGCCACCATGGTAACGGGGCTTGAGCGTGATGGTGACCAGCTCACCTTAGACTTGCGTCTACCCGTAAATAGTAATCCTGAAATTATCCAACAAGAACTTGGGCAACTGTTACATCCGCACGGGATCAAGACTATTCATATGAATGTTCGTCTGCCCGCACCGACGAAAGGCTCGGGGTCAAGTCTGCCAAAAGCAATGCCAAAAACCACTAATGCCATGGACAATCAACATAAACCAGCGGCAAATGCTGATAGCAATACTACTGTTGAACCACCAATTACCAAAGCCGCGCCGACACAAGCGTCACTCGCCGCGCATCCGCGTATTCGTCATATTATCGTCGTGGCGTCGGGTAAAGGCGGTGTTGGTAAATCCACTACTACGGTCAACATTGCTTTGGCATTACAAAAGCTAGGCAACCGTGTTGGCGTACTGGATGCCGATATTTATGGTCCTAGTATGCCAACGATGCTGGGCGTCGATAATGTCAAACCTGAGCTGGAAAACGAGCAGTTTGTTCCTATCAATGCGCACGGCATGGCAATGCTATCGATTGGTAGCTTGCTCGATGGTGACAATACTCCTGTCGCATGGCGCGGACCAAAAGCCACTGGTGCGCTGATGCAGCTGTATAATCAAACCAACTGGCCGCAGCTAGATTACTTAGTGATTGATATGCCACCGGGTACGGGCGATATTCAGTTGACACTAGCGCAGCGTATTCCCGTAACGGGTGCCGTGATTGTCACGACGCCGCAGCATATTGCCTTACTTGATGCGCAAAAAGGCATTGAGATGTTTAACAAAACCAATATCCCAGTACTCGGTGTGGTCGAAAACATGGCACTGCATACCTGTAGTAACTGTAATCATACTGAAGCTATCTTTGGTACAGGCGGCGGTGAAAAAATCGCTGAGCAATATCAGGTGCCGCTGTTAGGTCAGTTGCCATTGGCGAGCGGTATTCGTGCACAAGTGGATAAAGGTGAGCCGAGCGTATTAGCCGATGATGAGTTTGCGCCGTACTATCTTAGCATTGCTAAAAATATCGAAGCCACTATTAATAAATTCGCTAAGCCTGTCAATGATAAGCGTATTTTTTAATAGTAGTTCTTAGTGATAGTGGAACAGCTTAAGTAGAAAATCGTTAAAGAACTTATATTTTTAACAAGGGAATATTGTGAGCCTATCTATTTATCAATGTCATTTAGACGATATTCCCAAACAGTATAGGTGACTGAAATTATTGCGTCCGCCGATATATGTGGTTGAGCTCTCAAACAATCAACTGATGGCCATTTGCTACTCTAAAGATGGGAGTAGCAAACGGCATCAGAAAATGTGACAGAAAGGTTGGCAGATGGATTGACCAGCATTGAAGTTAAGATGATAACAGCAGCGTTTTTTTTGGCTTCAGGACAGGCAAAAAGAAGAGTGATACATACCACAGTCAGCTATCAAGGACAGATAGTAGCTGTAAATAAACAGTAGCTGTAAATGAATAATACCTTTAGAAAAATTTGGCTAGGATGCTTTAATCATGAATCAAAATCGCAATGAGCAAGATCAGCAACAACTATCTACCAGCAGTAAGCCAGTTGTTCTCAATGAGCTAATTAAAAACGGTCAGCCTACTTTTGGCATCTTTGCTCACGTTAAAAATATCAATTATTTGGACTATCACAGCCATCTAGTCTCACAAAAAACCTTACCAAACTGGCGCAAAGAGTTAAAAGTCAATCAATTTTGCTTTATTCAAATTATCCAGCCGCCTTATCGGGTTTGTCTGGCATTGGCAACGATTAAGTTGGCAACCAGTGCCTTTGTTTATCTTTATAACGATGAGACTGAGCAGCTAGAGGTTTGTGAAGCATTGCAGCCGTTGACACGGCAAACACAGTTAGAAGGCGATTGCTATCAAGGGCAAATGGCATTTACCCATAGTAGTCTCACATTAACATTGGATTTTACGCCTTCACAAATCGCAGTAGCATTGGACAGTAAACACATTACGCTTGATGCGACGCTACAGCGGCAAGCAGCGCCATTAGCAGTCTGCACACCAACGGGCAGGCGTGGCTGGACCTTTACTCAAAAAGAACCGTTAACTGCTCTTTCTGGTCACTTGCTTATTAAAGCCCATTCAAAATTTAACACTGATGCTCAAACCAAACAAATCCACTTTTCCAAAACGACTATCGCCAATCTCGATTGGACGCTTGGCTATATGCGCCACAAGACCAATTGGTTTTGGAGTTGTATCAATAGCTATTTGCCAGATGGTCGTCATTTTGCCCTAAATCTAGCGATGGGCGTCAATGAGACCGGTGTTAGCGAAAATGCGTGCTGGGTGGATGGGCAGATTTATTATTTACCGCCTGTGATGTTTGTCCGTGATGGTTTAAGTTTGCCAGCTAATGAGCAAGATGATAATGCTAAAACCATAAATAATACGCGACAGCCTTGGCGCATCTATCATCAAAACCTAGGCTGGAGCAATGTTGATATTGACTTAACCTTCACGCCGATAACCGTTTATAAAAAGACGGATAACTTTGGTGTGCTTGCCAGTATATTTGAGCAATGGCTTGGCTTTTATAGTGGTGAGATTCGTCTAAAAGATGACGTTATTAAAATCGATAAGACAATGGGCTTAGCAGAAGATCATTTCGCTAAATGGTAGGCGGTTGTCGTATTGATTGTAGATTTATATTAAACGCAGGCAAGCCTATAAATTAAGCGCTCAATTCCGTATAATCGTCGCTATCAAAATACCGTTCATATCGTAAATTTTATTTTATAGCTGCTAAGGAACAACAATGTCTATCAAGTCTGACCGCTGGATTCGTAAAATGGCTGAAGAACACGGCATGATTGAGCCGTTTGAAGCGGGCCAAGTACGTTTTAATGATGCAGGCGAGCGTTTGGTTAGCTACGGTACGTCAAGCTATGGTTATGATGTACGCTGCGCGCCTGAATTTAAAGTTTTTACCAATGTTCATTCAGTGATTGTAGATCCAAAAAACTTTGATGAAAAAAGCTTTATTGATGTCATCGGTGACGAGTGCATTATTCCACCAAACTCGTTTGCGCTAGCACGCACCATGGAATATTTCCGCATTCCACGCGATGTATTGACGATCTGTCTTGGTAAATCAACGTATGCCCGTTGCGGAATTATCGTCAACGTGACGCCGCTGGAGCCTGAGTGGGAAGGGCATGTGACTTTGGAATTTAGTAACACCACCAATCTACCAGCGCGTATTTACGCAGGCGAAGGGGTGGCACAAATGCTATTTTTCCAAAGTGATGCTGATGACGTATGTGAAACCAGCTATAAAGATCGCGGCGGTAAGTATCAAGGTCAACGTGGCGTGACATTGCCAAGAACCTAGTAATTTTATATGCTAACTGAAAATGTAAAACGATAAATCTTCTAGATTAATTATAAAAAGGCTGACCGTATATAATACGATCAGCCTTTTTTATACCGAAAAATTGACTATTTCAATACTTTTAAACCTGCTTTATTATCACGTTTGGCTTTAGGTGTCGCAGTAGGGCTCTTCTGTGAGCTTACTATCGCATCATCTTGAGGTTGATAGTTGTCATATTCATTGGGGTCAAAAAACATCCCTTGCGAGTTTTCTTTTGCATAAATACCTAATACCGATGTCATAGGTACCCAAATCTCTTGTGACACGCCGCCAAAACGCGCACTAAAATGAATATAATCATTTTCCATACTCATATTACCAGTCGCACGGCTGGCAATATTCAATACGATACGACCATCTTGCACGTGTTCCCTTGGAATCTGTACGTTTTCGGCAGTGGCATCAACCATCAGGTAAGGCGTTAGTTGATTGTCTTCTATCCACTGATAAAGCGCGCGCACCATATAGGGACGTGTTGGGGTAATAGAGGTGGTTTCGCTCATCTAAGGGTTTCCTATACTGATAATTTGAATATAATAACTTAAAGGTATTTTTTTGTTTTCTATTTTAAGACAGCGGTTAAGCATTGTCTAGGGTGTGTCCTACTCTTGCAAATGGTGATAAAAATTGCAGCCAAACAAGAAAAATAGTACTGATAATATCGAAATATAAGCGAGTTATTTGACACAGTTTGACAAAGATTTAGTCATTTTTATCCCATTTAAGGTTTAATGCTCAGATTGAGGATACACCCTAATTAACGCACACTTTTTTGAAAGCTAGTACGCTCAAAGACCCGCTGTTGATAATCAAATAAAGGGCGACTAATCGCACGTGGCAGCTCAATTCCCATTTCTTCAAGTCGCCATAACAAAGGTGCTAACAATACATCACACCAGCCAAACTCGTCTGCCATAAAATAAGGTTTATGAGCAAACAGTGGTGACAACGTAATCAAAGAATCGCTTAACTGTTTTTTCGCAATAGCAGCTTGTGCTTTATTAAAGCTATTAGGGTGCATGAGTAGACGCTTACCGAGTACCAGCCAATCATGCTGAATACGCCAAGCCAGCTGGCGAAATTGGGCACGCTCTTGCGGGGTATCTGGCAGTAGCTTGTTTGTATGGTAACGCTCTTCAAGATACTCAAAGATAACATTGATCTCATACAGTGCGATTTCACGTTGTTGCAGAACAGGTAAGGTGTGATAGGGATTCAGCTCGGTTAAATCTTCAGGCCGTTCAGAGTGCAAGCGTGATAGATAATAGGCAAGCTTTTTTTCCTCAAGTAACAGGCGCACTACATGACTGTCGTAGCCGTCATCAGCGTATAAAATCAGCTGACTACTTGGAATGTCGTTCGCATCAATCATGAAAGCCTAATGTTAATAGTAAAGCCTATCATCGTAAACAAAGTGGCCCTGATTATCAAGGCAAGGTACGTAAACATTGCGGGTGAGCCTTGTTTTAAATAATGGTTCAGTGTTTTATGGTCTTTTAAGAGACAAAAAAAGGCACTACCAGAGTAGTGCCCTTTTTTTCGATAAAAATATATTTTTTAATACTTAATTATTTTACATCTTTCCAGAACTCTTTGTTCAATAAGTAAACTGGAATGAGTAATACTAATAAGAATAAAATCACAAAGAAGCCAATCACTTGACGGTCATGACGGTTAGGCTCTGCCATCCACGCCATAAAGTTAACCAAATCACCCACTTCAGATTCAAACTCTTCAGCACTCAGCTCTTCTTGCATATTATGCAATACATGAGGCATCGCCGCATTGGCAAGTACTAAGTTATTGGCACCCCAAGGACGGCTTGGGTCTTCATAGAAGGATAACAGGTAAGTATATACCCAGTCATCGCCACGTAGTCTGGTCTCAAGTGATAGATCAGGAGGCGCTGCGCCAAACCATGATGCTTGTACTTCAGGATCAATTTCAGCATTGATATGATCACCGATTTGATCGGTGGTAACCATCAAATACTTTTCGACCAACTCAGGTGGTATCTCTAAATCTTTAGCAATGCGCGAGTGACGAACATACTGTGCAGAGTGACAACCAGCACAGTAGTTCATAAAGATTTTCGCACCGTTTTGTAGCGAGCCCTTATTGGTAAAATCAATAGGAGCAGTACTACAAGCTAAGTGTTCTTCAACACCCTCAGCATTGGTGAATGTGCCACATCCACCGCCACCAGCTGCCAGTGCAGTACCAGCCGTCAAGGTTAATGCCGCGCCTAAGCCTAGACCCGCTAGGGATTTAATTAGCGTGTTCATTAGTGACCTCCGGTAACGCGTTCTGGTGGCTGTTTACACTTCTCAATAGAGGTATAAATTGGCATCAGTAAGAAAAACAAGAAATACAAGACAGTGAAGATACGAGCCATCAATGTTGCTGTTGGTGTCGTTGGCGTCGCGCCTAAGTAACCCAAAACTAAGAAACTAATCGCAAACACGGTTAAAGCAATTTTAGATAAAATGCCTTTATAACGTATAGAGCGTACAGGCGATCTGTCTAGCCATGGTATCAAGAATAGTACGGCAATCGCACCACCCATCGCAATCACACCACCTAACTTGTCAGGAACCGCACGTAAAATGGCATAGAATGGCGTGTAATACCATACTGGTGCAATGTGTGCTGGTGTTTTCAATGAATTCGCTGTCTCAAAGTTTGGTGGCTCAAGGAAGAATCCGCCGCCTTCTGGGAAGAAGAATACCACTGCAAAGAACAAGATAAAGAAGACCACGATACCAATCATATCATGCACTGTGTAGTACGGATGGAATTCAATACCATCTAACGGCACACCATTTTTGTCTTTTAGCTTCTTGATATCAATACCATCAGGGTTGTTCGAACCCACATGGTGTAGCGCTACAATATGCATGAATACTAAGCCCACAAGTACGAGCGGGATAGCAACCACATGTAGAGCAAAGAAGCGGTTTAGGGTGATACCTGAGATAATATAATCACCACGTACCCATTCTGCAAGCCCATCACCAATCACAGGTAGAGCAGCAGGAAGGTTCAAGATAACCTGTGCACCCCAAAATGACATGTTGCCCCAAGGAAGTAGGTAACCGAAGAAACCTTCTGCCATCAATGCTAAGTAAATACCCATACCGATGAGCCAAATAAGCTCACGTGGTTTCTGGTATGAACCATATAGCAGTGCTCTGAACATATGCAGATATACGACCACAAAGAACGCAGATGCGCCAGTTGAGTGCATATAACGGATGAGCCAACCACCTTTGACATCGCGCATGATGTATTCAACAGACGCAAATGCCCCTTCGGCACTTGGGTTGTACATCATGGTCAGCCAAATACCTGTTACCAATTGGTTAACCAATACCACCATTGATAACACGCCGAAAAAGTACCAAAAATTAAAGTTTTTTGGTGCATAGTACTTTGACATATGGTATTCATAGGTTTCGGTCGCTGGAAAGCGTGCGTCCACCCAATGCATTAACTTTTTACCCATGCTCATATTAAGCCTCCCCAATCGTCAAGATGGTACCATCCATGTTGTAATCTGGGACAGGTAAGTTAAGCGGTGCAGGAACGCCACTATAAACGCGACCCGCCAAGTCATATTTAGACCCGTGGCATGGGCAGAAAAATCCGCCATACCAATCATTACCACCCAAGTCAGCCGCGCCAACATCAGGACGGTAGTTTGGTGCACAACCTAAATGTGTACAGACGCCTTCTACTACCAATACTTCTGGCGAGATAGAGCGTTCTGGATTTTTACAGTATTCAGGTTGTAATGATGCATCAGATTCAGGGTCAGACAGTAAAGGTTTTACTGACGCTAAAGTCGCTAGCATATCTTCTGTGCGTTTGACCACAAAAATGGGTTTACCACGATATTTGACAACGATCATCTGTCCTGCTTCGATAGAACCAATATCTTGGGTCACTGCAGCCCCTGCAGCCTCAGCTTTAGCGCTTGGGTACCAAGAACGGACAAAAGGTGTTGCCACAGCAGCTACCCCAGCTGCACCAATCGCGGCAGTCGAGGCAATAAGAACTCTACGGCGTTGTACGTTAACGCCTTCGGCTTGGCTCATTAATACTTCCTCCAGGTGAATGAAATGGGATTATCCCACACTGGGTTTGTGGCTTAGAAAATGTACAATATAAAGCCACTTTGGCTGTGCCTAATTTTGCTAATTGTTGCTATTCTAAGCTATTTCGGTGATAAAATAAATTATTGCGTTAAAAATAAAGCAACCTTGATAGAACATACTCTAAGGTTGAATAGGAGAATTGATGCAAAATAGCTGCATTATCAATGTCTCACATAGATTTTTTGGCAAGGATTATAAGCGTGATGACCTTATAATTAATAAGGATATTTTGCAATAGCGAATGATACTCGAAATTAAGGTAATGTTCACTAACTTTCAGTACCTAACTACTATGTAAGTAGTCGTAAACCAATAATCACCGCTTTATAAGAACAAAACGGTGATTATTCATTATTTTTCATGTTTTATAAAACTCGAAGTTTTATAAAACATGGCTTTAGTCGCTAACGTTAGCTCTCAAGCTCACTCCAACGCTCAAGCTTACTCATCATCTCATCTTCAATCGTCAGTAGGCGCTCACTGGCAGCAGTCGCTGCATTAACGTCAGTGGTGAACCATGAGCCATCTGCTAATTTCTCTTGCAATTGGGCTTGTTCAGCTTCTAATGCAGCGATTTCTTTTGGTAAATTGTCCAGTTCACGCTGTTCATTGAAATTGAGCTTTTTGGCAGCTTTGTTAGGTTTTGCTGCGGTTGTCTTATTGGTAACTTTACTGGCAGTACTTGCATTATTGGCTGGTGCTCTAGCCGCGTGTGCGGCTTGCTCACGGTTTTTTTGTACCAAGTATTCTTGATAACCACCGACATACTCTTTGACGATACCTTTGCCGTCTTCATCTTGGTCAAATACCCAAGTAGAGGTAACGACATTGTCCATAAATGAGCGGTCATGGCTGATGAGCAAAATCGTACCGCCAAAGCTGGCGACTGACTCTTCTAGTAGCTCAAGTGTCGCCATATCCAAGTCGTTGGTTGGCTCATCGAGTACCAGAATGTTGGCAGGCTTTAATAGCTGCTTGGCAAGTAGTACGCGGTTACGCTCACCACCTGATAAAGCTTTAACAGGCGTACGTGCACGCTCTGGGGCAAATAAGAAATCTTGTAGATAGCTCATAATGTGTGTTTTACGACCACCCACTTCGACGAAGTCTGAGCCTTCAGAGACGTTTTGCGCCACACTGGCTTCAAGGTCTAACTGATCGCGCAGCTGGTCGAAGAAAGCGATTTTTAAGTTAGTGCCTAATTCAACACTACCAGTCTTGGTAACTTCGTCATCAGACATATCGAGTAGGGCTTTAATCAGTGTGGTTTTGCCCGCACCGTTGGGTCCGACAATACCGATTTTATCGCCGCGCATGATAGTGGTCGTAAAGTTATCAACTAATACGTTGCCATCATACTCAAGATGTAAGTTTTTGACTTTACAGACCAGCTTACCGCTTTTCTCGCCTTGACCCATGGTGATGTTGACATTGCCGACTTGCTCACGGCGATCGCTACGCTCTTCACGCAATGCTTTTAGCTCACGGACACGGCCTTCATTACGGGTACGGCGGGCTTTGATACCTTGACGAATCCATACTTCTTCTTGCGCCAGTTTTTTATCAAAGTTGGCGTTATTTTTTTCTTCAGCGAGTAACTGTAGCTCTTTTAGCTCTTGATAGCGTGCATAGCCACCTTCGCCTTGAGTGACGTCATAGCTGGTTAATTGACCACGATCTAGCTCAATGATGCGTGTCGATAGTTTATTGACAAATGCTCTATCATGGGTGACAAACAACAATGTTAGACCTTGCCAATCCAATAAAAAGCGCTCTAGCCATTCAATACTATCAACGTCCAAATGGTTGGTTGGCTCATCGAGCAGCAGTACATCAGGTTTGGTAACCAATGAGCGTGCTAGTAGTACACGGCGCTTACGACCACCTGATAATGAAGATAAATCATCATCTGGATCCAGCCCCATGGTTTTGATCAGGCGGGTGGCTTCCCGTTCTAAATCCCAACCGTGTACTGCATCGATATCATGCTGCAAATCGGCCATACGCTCACAAGCATCCATGTCACCATTGGCACATAAGTCAGTTTGGGCATTGTAGTTGATAAGCAGCTCAGCCGTGCGGCTGCTACCACCCATAACAATGTCTAGGATACGTCCGCTTGTCTCGGGAACGTCTTGTTCTAGCATCGCCACGCGCACGCTGCTATTGATAATGACTTCGCCGCTATCAGGTTGTAAGGTACCGTTAATTAGCTTAAATAAGGTGGATTTGCCTTCGCCATTACGGCCAATTAAACAGACACGTTCACCTGCTTCAATAGCAAAATCAATGCCATCAAGAACAGGAGCGACGCCAAAAGCAAGGTGGATATCTTTTAAATGTATCAGAGCCATAGAATATCTTAAGCTTATATAATAGTGAGGTAGGGGTTGCTGCAAAATTGCGAGCAGTATAACATGCCATCACGTGACTGTAGTGAGCGTAAATGATTTTATCCGCACTATTTATGGCTTTTATTAACGGCTGCTATTTTATAAAGAGCATCGTCGTCTAATTGCTACTTTGTATCGGTCATCGAGCCATTTTATTAATGAATCCTACCAGTCTTATGTTTATGATAATTCAGAGAAAAATATGAATCAATTTAATCCTCAAGATAAGGCTCAGAACGAGGCTTTAGCTGTGCATGCTGATTTACAAACGCAACAAGTCATTGATTTACAGATGAGTATGGCGCATCTAGAGATGACAGTAGAGCGACTCGATGAGGTGATTGCGCGGCAAGATAAAGATATTCAGACATTACAACGACAGTTGCAGCTGATCTATAAACAAGTGGAAAGTCAGGATCCTGAAGGCGGCATTGCACCTTTTGATGTAATGGCAGAAAGACCCCCTCATTATTAATACCTGCAAAATTAATACCTGCAAAATTAATATCTGCAAAAACTAAATGATTGAAAATTTATAACTATTATATCCGCATTGTGAAATACAGATACTGTTCAGTCATAATCAGGAAATAATGTGTTTTTGCAGTTGTTTTAATGTTCGAAAATCATTACTATCCTCCACCTCGGATGCTGCTTGCTTATTAAAATTAAGTAAAGTAGTAAAACAATGCGGACGTTTGGAGATACATAATGCGCGCAAATTTTCATTTGAAAACTCTCACAGTAGCTGTTGCTGCTCTTTCTATTGCTAGCGTTGCTAGTGCTGCTGGTCTTGATCGTTCAGGTCAAGATATCACCGCATTCTTACAAGATGGCACCTACGCCGAATCTGTTTATACTTATATCGATGCTGATGTGAGTGGTAAAGACTTGTCAGGCAATAAGCTCAATGATATCGCAGAGTCTTATGATTTTTTCCGTTATGGTGTAAAAGCAGATATTAACGACACGTTTAGCATCGGTATTTTATATGATGAGCCTTTTGGTGCCGCCGCTGATTATAACGGTCAAAACGATTTCGTTACCGAAAGTGATCGTGACGCTATCATTCAAGACTTTACAAAAAACCCTAATATTACCGAAGCTTATGTCGATAACGTATTAATACCACAATTGCAAGGGGCGCTTGCTCCAGGTAATCCAGGTGGTCTAACTGCTGAGCAGTTACAAGCCGCTCAAGGTCAGCTTATTGGTCTTGAAGCCGCTAAAGGTCTAGCAGCAGTAGCGGGCGAAGCGACGCAAGTAGAAGTACGTACTGAGAGCATTACTGGTATTCTTGGTGCTAAATTTGGTGCTAACAAAGAGTTTCAAGCTTATGGTGGTCCAGTGGCTCAGCGCGTAAAGGCAGATGTAAAATTGCGCGGTGACGCATACAGTTCAGCCAAGGGTTATACCACTCACATCAGTAATGACCAAGACTATGGCTGGATCGCTGGTATGGCTTATAGCAAGCCTGAAATTGCACTTAAAGCTGCTTTGACGTATCGCTCTGAAATCAAGCACAATGCAAAAGCTTTTGAGACTTTTCCAATTGCTACGGCTGCAGGTGCTACCGCTGGTCTAGCGTTGCCGACTACCAGACATTCTGATATTGAAATCAATACGCCAGAATCAGTCAACTTTGATTTCCAGACGGGTATCAATCCTACCATGCTAGCTACTGCGAAAGTCCGTTGGGTGCCATGGAGTGATTTTGCTATCGTACCGTCACTATACAATGATGTCAGTAAAATATCGACAAAAGATGATGAAGGCTTGGCATTAGTTAGTTATGATGAAGATCAATGGCAAGTTGAGCTAGGTCTCGCTAAGCGCATGACGCCAGCATTAGCAGTAACAGGCACTGTCGGTTGGGATAGTGGTGCTGGTAACCCTGTAACCTCACTAGGTCCTATCGAAGGCTACTACAGTGCTGGTTTGGGTGCCAAGTACAATGTGACTGAAAACTGGGCAGTATCAGCTGGTGGTAAATATCTATGGTTCGGTGATGCTAAAGGCCAAATTCCGACTAAAGCTGTGGTTAGTAACTTTGAAGACAACGATGGTTTTGCACTTGGCGTGAAGCTTTCTTACCAAGCAAACTAATATAAGTTGTAATTTGCTAACTTATAAATCCATAGTCTAGATAATAAAAAGCGATCCTGATTGGGTCGCTTTTTTTTGCCAGCCTGTTTAAGTTTAGGGCGTGTTGAACATTGGGAATAAAACGATGGCAAAAAAATAGCAAACGGTT
>NZ_JADQAH010000046.1:0-26249 GCF_022129225.1 Psychrobacter sp. Ps7
TGCCTAAGCTATTTCAGGATATGGGCTGTATTTATTTTATTGTGAACTGACTATAGTTCAGGTCTTGGCTGTCGATGCTTTGTTTGAGAGTTACCGTTAAATACAGCAACTTCTAACCACCAGTCTGCCTTATTATCATCCGTTACAAAGATAATATCCTTTAGTTCTACTTCTTTTACATGGTCCAATATCTGTTGCCATATAAGATAGTCAGCATACTTTTTCTGATAAACAATTTGATTGTCTACACAAACTTCATCTTTTTTTTCATCTAAATAGCCTGGAGATATTTTTAGTTTATATTTAACTTGAGCATTTTTGTACAAAGTATCTATTTTTTCTTGAGTGTAAGCTGCGCTCCCAACTCTATTATCAAAAATCGTATCTATCTTTTCTTCAAGAGGATCGGCTTCATTAATTTTTTGTTGATCGTTGATAGTGTTATTAATTTCTCTTATTAGTTCATCACCTAACGATTTAAATTTTTCTTTAATATTGTCAACATCAATTGGCGAGTGTACTTTCTTTATCTGTAATTTATTTAATTCCGATACTAAAGTGCTTTGCGATTTATTTATGGCTTCTTTTGCTTCTATAAGTAAATTCGTTCTGCTTCTAATAGTCGTTAATCTATTACGTTTGAATTCGAGAGCTACATGGTGAGGAATCCATATTCTATCATCCAGACTTTCTAGAATTTTTATAAATTCATCTCTACTACTATCTTGGTATCTATAAAGATTGAGTAATATATTGGTATCAAAAATAAATAAAGAATTTTCCCAAATATGACGGTATTCTTGCTCTGTAAAATTATAATCATACTGTTTAAACATATTTTTCATGGCATATTACCTTAACCGATTTTTAATTGAAAAGTAGTATTTTTTATAATGGAGGTAATGAAAGTTTAGAATGCATATTTCTATTATTAGAATATCAACTTCAATAGATAATTTAATTTTTATAAATTTCAGATCTACTTATGATTAATTGCAATATCATTACTGACACGCACCAGAAACTATCTAAAAACGAGAGGTTGTAACTTAGTTTTATTATTAATTAAATATAGAATATTTTATTTAAAATTTTTTTTTGGTAAACTAAGTAAGTGTTTACCAAAAAAAAGTTATCCTAATCGTATATTGATTAGGATAACTTGAACAGCTGTTATAAAATTATTTTTTAAATCGACTCATGTATCGCTACTCAGCTGCCAAAAAGTCTGGCAATTCAGCTGCTTGTTTCTCAAGTTTTTTTAGCTTCTTTTTACCTAAGCCGCCAAGCACGTCAACTGCATGGCGCAAGCGAGTCAAGGTCATATCAGCGCCGATAATTGCCATAGAATTCATGACAGGCGTCGATGAGGTGCTACCAGCGATAGCGATAAAGAATGGTGCCATAAAGTCACGCATTTTAATATCAAGATGGGCGGCAAGACCTTTTAAGGTGGCGTAGATATTTTCTTCTGACCACGTTGGCAAGGTTTCTAGCTGCCAAAGCGCTAGTTGCAGCATCTCAGTAATTTGCTCAGGGGTGAGCGATTTATGGGTAAAGCTTTCCGCAGTGATAGCAGGTAAGTTTTGGAAATAGAAGCCACCCCAATTAACTGCATCAGATAACAGCTCAATACGAGGCTGAATCGCCGCTGCGATAGCCGTAAGCTTGTCACTGTTATTTGCCCAATCGAGGATTTTATTTTTTAACTGTTCAGGAGTAAGCGCGCGTAGCCATTCTGCGTTGAGCCAGTTTAGTTTTTCGATATCAAAGATAGGGCCGCCGAGCGACACACGCTGGATATCAAAGCTCGCAATCATCTCTTCTAAGGTAAATTGCTCAGCTTCGTCAGGCATCGAGTAGCCCATACGACCGAGGTAGTTGAGCAACGCTTCAGGGAGCACACCAGCATCACGATAGTAAGTGATAGAGGTTGGGTTTTTACGCTTAGACAGTTTTGATTTATCTGGGTTACGCAGCAGTGGCATATGGCAAAGTACAGGCATCTCCCAACCAAAATACTCATAGAGCAGCTGATGCTTGGGCGCAGAGTTAAGCCACTCTTCACCGCGTAGCACATGGCTGATGTCCATCAAATGGTCATCGACAACGTTGGCTAAATGATAAGTCGGCATGCCGTCGGTTTTTAGCAGCACTTGCATGTCGACTTGTGTCCAAGGAATCTCAACCGTACCGCGTAACATGTCATGTACTTGACAGACGCCTTCGGTAGGCACACGCATACGAATGACATGCGGTTTGCCCTCACTGACCAATTGCGCAGTTTTCTCAGGTGCTAAATGGGCACAGCGACCGTCATAACGTGGCGTTTCACCATTGGCCATTTGCGCAGCTCGCATGGCATCGAGCTCTTCGCTGGTACAAAAGCAGCGGAATGCATGATCGTTTTCTATGAGCTGTTCGGCGTGCTTTTTATAAATATCACTACGCTCGCTCTGACGATAAGGCGCATGCGGGCCTCCAATATCTGGACCTTCCGCCCAGTCGAGACCGACCCAGCGCAGCGCATCCAAAATCATTTTTTCAGATTGTTCGGTTGAGCGCGTTTGATCCGTATCTTCGATACGTAAAATAAATTCGCCGCCGTGGGCTTTAGCAAAAGCTAAATTGAATAGGGCAATATAAGCGGTGCCGACATGCGGAAAGCCAGTAGGCGATGGCGCAATGCGGGTGCGGACAGGGCGCGTGCTGTTAGTTGAAGTCGATGATTGCATCATAAAATTCTCAGAATAGGGTAGTTGATGAATATGGCTGTGAAAAATGAAAAAAATAGCAGTTAAAAATGCTAATGATAAATATGAATGACAAGTTTGAATAAAAAATACGGCACAAACAATAGCCGTCAATGTAGAAAAATAGCGTAAAATATAGCGCTAGTATAACAGAGAGATGGAATATTTTTAACGAAATGCCCGTCTAGCGCTTGACTACCCGTGTATCCTTGCGATAATAATGTTAGACAAGTCATAACTTGTTTATTTTCATCTGATTTTTCACTCTTACTGACCAAAATGGTCGTCATCTACTGAGTCGTTTGTGTCCATATTGAATAATAAGCCAAAAAATACGCCGAATACTAAGCAAGATTCTAAAATGAATTCTTCTTTAGCCACTGTTAATGCTGCATCAGTGGCTGAGCTGTCTGCTGTAGAAAACGATTTTGTGGTAGAGAGTGACTCTACTAATCAGCTGAATCAAGAGTCTGTCACGGATAAAGCCAACTCTGATGAATTGAGCTTTGTCCATGATGCGGTGCTGTTACAAGAAACCGTTGCAGCAGTGCTGGGTGTCAAAGCGCTACCTAAGCAAACAGACGATGCAGAACAAAGCAGTGACAACCAAAATAGCTTGCAGATGAGTGGCGTCTACGTTGATGCTACCTTCGGGCGTGGTGGTCATAGTCGATTATTATTAAGTCAGTTGGCCGATGATGCAACCTTGATTGTTTTTGATAAAGATCCAACGGCGATTAGCGTCGCGCGTGAATTGGCAAAGACCGATAGTCGCGTAAAAGTGGTGCACGATAGTTTTGCGACGTTGACGGATAGTCTAACGGCAATGGGAATCACTCAAGTTGATGGCTTAATGGCAGATTTGGGTATCTCATCGCCGCAAATTGATGATGGCAGTCGTGGTTTTAGTTTTATGCGTGACGGTGCGGTCGATATGCGTATGGACACCAGTCGTGGGCAGTCGGTCGCTGAGTGGCTAGAAAAAGTCGATGATGAAACCTTGGCCAATGTGCTTTATGATTTTGGCGAAGAGCGTCATAGTCGCCGTATCGCCCGTGCTATTAAGCAGATGGACAGTTATGACTCTACTTTGGCATTGGCTGAAGTGATTAAAGTGGCGCATCCTAATTGGCAGCGTGGTAAGCATCCAGCGACTCAGAGCTTTCAGGCGATGCGCATTTTTATTAACAATGAGCTTGGCGATGTTGACGACTTTTTAGAACAAAGCATTCCGATTTTAAAGTCAGGCGGGCAGCTAGCAGTGATTAGTTTTCACTCGTTAGAGGATCGCCGTATCAAGCAGTTTTTGCAGCGTCATAGCAAAGGGCAATATCCAGAGGATGAGAATTTGCCGATGCCGCCGAAGCGTCCACGCTACTTTAGCAAGCCTAAACGCGTGGGTCCAAGCAAAGCTGAAACCAGTCAAAACCCACGCGCGCGTAGTGCGTGGTTGCGCATGGCGACTCGTACTGATACCGAATATCTACCCAGTGTCGAGCAATAGCACAGGTAGCGTGATGTTATAGAGAGGGTGTTTGGCTGCGTTGCTGGTGATTGGTTGCTGGCAATTAGTAGGATAAAAGTCTGAATACTTACGCGGCTGTTAAAAATCTGTAAACATTATCTGCTAGGCTCGGCTGTTCCTTTTTCGTTTGGTTTTACTTTATTGATGGTGCTGTACAAAGCGTCTTACCGCTCTAAAACAGTTGCCAATTTTCATACTTGAAGTCCACTTTTTGAGAGCGTCATGGCAATATCTGACAAACCCGCAAACCGTCGCGCTGCAATGCCGCATAACACCGATATCGGCGAGCTATTTGTGCGCCGATTTAATGTGGTTAGTATCTATGTAGTGGTGCTATTGCTGTTAGCAGTGGCGATTGTGTGGAGCGGTATCAAAACAGCCGAAGGCGTTCAGCAATATCATCAGGATTATAAAACCTTGCAAGACATGAAAAAACAAGAGCGTAATCTGCAAGTCGAACATCAGCGTTTGCTCATTGAACAGCAGACTTTTAGTGCGACGCCGCAAATTGCTAGCCGTGCGGTGGCTGAACTGGGTATGTTTTCACCGACGCTAAAAGATAAGCTCATTATCCAACCGGGTGTTGCCACAGCACAGGTGCCAGTCGTCGATACTGACTCAGATGAGGATAAGTCTGACGTTATCGAACCACGGGCTTCTACGGATATATCGCCTGATGCTCCTATCACCGATGCCACGGTAGCGGAGGCAGGACAATGAGTGATAAAAAGCCTAATGCCAATAGCGGTAAAACGACCGCAAAAAATGCGAGTAAAAAGCCAACTAGCGGTAAGGTCACTAAGCCCTTACGTCCTGCCAGTGCAGCCAAATCGGGACAAACAGGCAGTACGGCTGAAAAAAAATCCTCTGGCAACCGTAAGGCTAAATTGTTTGATCGATTGAAAAAGAGTGAAGAGCAAGGCGCTTATACCAGTGTCAAAAACCTGAAAAATAAAAGAGGATTTTTGGGTAAAGCGTCTGGCGCTTCCTCTCGCGGCGGTTTTGAGCAAGACAAAAACCGTTTTCGTACTATTTGGGTCATTGCATTGGTTGTCTTGGGTTTGCTGATAGCCCGTGCTTATTATTTACAAGTTGCCAATGCCCAGTTTTATCAAGACAAAGGTGATGAGCTCATCACTAGCGTGCGCACGCAAAAATCCTATCGCGGTATGATTACCGATCGCAATAATTTGCCACTTGCAGTCAGTGCACCACTGGCGACGGTCTCCTTTAGTCCGCATGATTACGCGCGCGAATATTACGAGCTTAAGCGTATTATTATCACCAATCCTGAGAGTCCACAGCTGGTTGCGCGTATGCAAAAGCGTTTGGATAATATGGATCTGACCACGCTTGCAGCTGCTGCGAATATTTCGGTCACTGAGCTGAAAAAAGTTACCGCTATCGATGACAGTATTGATGTAACCGATGAAGCAGCAGTTAAAGCAGCGCTGCCATCGGGTGCAGGCTCGCACTATTTGCCGCTACTGAATAAAGTAACGCCTGAGATTGCCCAAAGTGTCAGCACCCTTGATTTTCCTGGCGTCTATGAAAAAAACTTCTTCCAACGTTATTACCCGCAGCCACAACCAAACTCGCAGCTATTGGGCTTTATGGGACAAAATGTCAGCGATCCTGAAGGTGGTTATGAAGGTCGTGCTGGTATCGAACGCCAATATGAGACTGAGCTGGCAGGTGATGATGGCAAAGTGTTGGTGCTAAAAGATGCCAAACAAAACAGTTTAAAAGAAATTAAACAGATTGAACCAGAAATACCAGGTAAAGATGTGGCGTTGACCATTGATTCGCGCTTGCAGTATTTGCTTTATAAAGAACTAGAGAAAGCAGGGCGTTTGCAAAAAGCGCGCTGGTCAACAGGCATGATTGTTGATGTGCAAACGGGTGAAGTGCTTGCCTTGTCAACATGGCCATCTTTTAATTCTAATAACCTGAATGAGATGACTGGTGAAAACCAACGTAACCGTGCGCTGCTCGATGTCTTTGAACCCGGTTCAGTCATGAAGCCATTCACCGTTGCAGCGGCTTTAGACTCAGGAAAATATACCGCCACTACCTTAATCGATACCAATCCTGGCTCTATCCGTGTCCGTGGTTATACCATTCGTGACCATAATAATTTAGGGCGGATAACGATGGCAACGCTATTACAGAAATCTAGTAACGTTGCCTCGACTAAGATTGCTTTGTCTTTACCAGCTGATGGCATTACCAATATGCAAAAGCAATTTGGTTTTGGTTCAAAGACACCGCTACAATTCCCAGGGGAAGGTAGTGGGCTGGTGGTCACACCAAAAGAAAAAGAAACATCAAGACGTGCAACGGTCAGTTATGGTTATGGTCTACAGGTAACACTGGCTCAGGTCGCGCAGGCTTATTCGGCGCTGGCGGCAGGTGGCGTCATGCACCCATTGACCCTCATTAAAGATGACAAGCCGCAGCCAAGCAAGCGTATCATGGCACACGAGCAAGCGATGTCTATCGTACAAATGATGGAAAGTGTTACCGAACCGGGTGGTACTGCTAAAGGTGCTGCGATTGACGGTTATCGCGTCGCTGGTAAAACAGGAACGTCGCGCCGTATCAATCCAAAAGGTGGCTACTATACTGACCAATACCGCAACGTTTTTGCGGGTATGGCGCCAGCATCCAACCCTAGGCTGGTCGGCGTGATGCTCATCGAAGACCCGCGTGGTCAGATTTATGCTGGTTTAACAGTCGCGCCAGTCTTTCATAATGTCATGAAAGAGGCGCTGCGTTTATACAATGTACCCTTAGATAAGCCGTTAAAAACGGAAGATCTATAGGCTTAAACGTAAGTTTTTTTAATGTTCAGTTTTTAACTATTTGATGTGTTTTAACCGTATAGGATTTGCCAATGACCCTGTCACCCTCGTCGCCAAGCATCACACCAGTCACCTTGCAACAGCTGACTGAATCTAGTATTAGCAATAGCAGGCATGGTGTAGGTACAGAGCAGGCATTGCAAAAACTATCGACTCAGACGACATTGGTTGGAGCGGATTCAAAACCAATGAATTCGTTTCTTGATATTCCATTCCTGCAGTTTCGTTTAGACAGTCGTCAGCTAGAGCCGAACGATGTGTTTGTGTTATTAAAAAGCCACATACCAAACTGTCAAAAAAGCCGTGACTACCTCTATCAAGCCGCTGAACATGCGGCTTTTATCCTATCAGAAATAGATCCTACGGCTTTACTTAACACGATTAGCATATCAAATCACGCCGATATCACCTTACCAAATGATAGTGCTACTAAAGTGCAGCAGCAATTAGCAGCACTGCCTTGCCCTGTTTTATACGTGCCCAATATTCGTGATTTTTTAGGGACGCTCATTCAAGCACGTTTGCAGTATCAGCAGCCCGTGACCTTGCCAACTGTCATAGCGGTGACGGGCACCAATGGCAAAACGACTATCAGTCAATTGGTGGCGCAATTGACGCAGCTGACAGGTATGAGCAGCGCAGTTATGGGCACGGCAGGGAATGGTAGGCTTGGCGCTTTGGTGCAAGCCAGCCATACCACGGGTGATGCCTTAGCAGTTCAGCAGTTTTTATATCAAATGGGTACAGAGAATGCTGAGTTATTGGCATTGGAAGCCAGCTCACATGGTTTGGATCAGCAACGTTTACAAGGTATGCCAGTGTCGGTGGCGATTTATACCAATCTTAGCCGTGACCACTTAGACTACCATGCCGATATGGCAGAGTATGCAGCAGCAAAAGCTAGACTGTTTGATAAAGCGCATTTTCCAGATTTGACACACGCTATCATTAATATCGATGATGACTCTGCGCAGATTATGCTCGACACCGCACATGCCAGTGATTTAACGGTCTGGACGTATAGTTTAGAATCATCAAAATCTGCGACCTTTGTTGCGGCTGAAATCAAACCAAGCTTACAAGGTGTTGAGATTAGCCTACGTACTGATTTAGGCGATGGCGAAGTTAATCATTTAGGTATCGTCAGCCCATTATTGGGGCGCTTTAATGTTGCCAATTTGCTTGCCGCAATGGCAGCTGCCGTCGCTTTAGGCATTAGCCTTGAGCGTGTTACTGCAGTGGTGCCGCAGCTACAAGGTGCGGTTGGACGTATGCAGCGTGTGCCGTCTAATGATGGTTGCTTTATCGTTGATTATGCGCATACGCCAGATGCCTTAAGCCAAGTGCTTGCCAGCCTAAAGACCCATTGTAAGGGTCAGCTGTGGGCAGTGTTTGGCTGCGGTGGCGACCGTGATGCGGGCAAACGTCCTTTGATGACGCAAGCAGGCTTGGCAGGCGCGGATAAAGTCGTGTTAACGGCAGACAATCCACGCACCGAAGATCCCAATGCAATATTGCAAGATATGCAAGCAGGCATGACGAGTGAGCAATATCAGCGTACCTATATTGAGCCTGCGCGCCAAACCGCCATTGAATATGCAGTTAATAAAGCAGCACCTGATGATATGGTCGTTATCGCTGGCAAAGGTCATGAGACCTATCAAGAAATTAACCATGTTCGTTATGATTTTGACGACAGTGTTATTTTGCAAAACGCCTTAAAACAAGCAGGGCGTTTATAGCATTTATATGTAAATAATGGCGCTTACAGTCAGTTTTTCATGCTATCTAAAAAGTATTAGGGCGTGTCCTCATTTTAAAATGGTAATAAAAATGAGATAAATTACCGTCAAACAAGGAAAGTAGCGCAAATAATATCGAGATATTAATAAGCTAGTTGACGATGTTTGGCAAAATTTAGCCATTTTTAGTCCATTTATATAATAATCGATTAAATTGAAGACACGCCCTAGTCGTTAACTATAAAAAATAAATAAGTAGTCATCATATATATAAGGTAATCATTATGACAGCCGACAACGATAACAGCATTCAGTCGCAAGGGCTGTATGTTTGGCAAGCAGACAATCTGCTCGCGGCAACCGCAGCACTCAATGGGCATTGGCAGCTGAGTGAGGGGCAATCCGACTCAGAAAACACTTCAGTAAATGATGTCATGAGCACTCGTATCGCCACCGATACCCGTACGATAAAACCTGGTGATATATTTTTAGCGTTAACGGGTGATAATTTTGATGGTCACGATTATATCGATACTGCCATCGCGCAAGGTGCGGTTGCGGCTATCGTCGCTCGCCCTATTGCTACGGCTGATGCAAATAGCATTCCGCAGTTAGTGGTGAGCGATACCCGTTTGGCGCTAGGACAATTGGCTGCGTATCGTCGTCAACAGCATCAAAATTTAACCGTCATTGCTATTACTGGCTCTAGCGGCAAGACCACCTGTAAAGAGATGCTGGGTAGTATCTTTGGCAGACTAGCACCGACATTGATTACCCGTGGTAACCTAAATAATGACTTGGGTGTGCCGATGATGTTGCTCGAATTATCCGACCACCATCGTTATGCCATTCTAGAGCTTGGCGCAAACCATATTGGCGAAATTGCTTATACTACCGAGATTGTAAAGCCAGATGTCGCGTGTATTTTAAACATTGGTACGGCGCATTTGGGTGAGTTTGGTAGCCGTGAAGGGATTTGCCAAACCAAGGCTGAGATTTACCATACCTTGAATGACAGCCAATTTGCGATCGTTCCTGATAAAGATGATTTTACCAATCAATTACGCCGTATCGCTGAAAAATATACGTCACACGTGATTGGCTTTGGTAATACTGATGTCAGTGCCAGCCATTTAGATGTCGAGCCTGAGCGCAGTGAATTTAAGTTGCATATCGGCAATCAAGTCCATGATATCAACTTGCCACTAGCGGGCGAGCACAATGTCAATAATGCTTTAGCCGCTGCTGCTTGTGCCCATGCACTAAATATCGATGTTAGTGATATCGTCGTCGGGCTTGAAAATGCGCGTCCTGCTAAAGGGCGCTTGAACAGTCAATTACTGGGTATGCATCGCTTGATTGATGATACGTATAATGCCAATCCGCATTCGGTGCGAGCGGCAGCAAAAGTACTAGCGGCGCAAACGGGCACGCAAGTCATGGTGCTGGGCGATATTGCAGAACTGGGAGAGGCGGCGGTTAGCGAGCATCAAAGCTTGGGTCGTACCATTGCAACAACGGGCATCAATGTGCTGCTGTGTGTTGGTGAATACGCGCCTTTTACCGTGGCGGGTGCACAAGAGGTTTCTGGCATCAATGCCCATGCGTTTACTGATAAAGACAGTTTATTGGCGTATTTGAAGCCGTATTTGCAAGCGCAGCAGGCGCAGCCTTGTACGGTGCTGTTTAAAGGTTCTCGTTCCATGCAAATGGAAACCCTTATCAATGCGCTAATCGAGGAGTAGGCGGTGTTAGTTTGGTTGTTTGGCTGGCTTGGCCAGTATTACACGCCGTTTTCTGCGGTGTCTTCGTTGACGCTGCGAGCGTTACTCGCGGTCATTACCGCCCTCGCATTTAGCATGTTTTTTGGTGGCCCTGTCATTCGACGTCTGCGTGCACTGAAATATGGTCAAGCGATTCGCAATGATGGTCCGCAATCGCATTTGGCGAAAACTGGTACGCCGACCATGGGTGGGGTGCTGATTTTAAGTGCGATTGGCGTGTCCACCTTACTATGGGCGCGTTTGAATAATCCGTACGTTTGGATTTTGCTCATTGTCATGATTATCTTTGGCGCGGTCGGCTGGGCAGATGATTGGCTAAAAATTAAGTATAAAGATCCCAAAGGCTTAATTGCTCGCAAGAAATATTTTTGGCTCTCTATGGGTGCTTTGTTCGTCGGTGTGTCTTTGTATTATATCGCCACCTTGCAGCCAGATATCGCGACCACGCGTGAGATGCAGGATTTGCTGCTACCGATTTTTAAAGATTGGATGATTCCTTTTTCGGCAGTACCATTTGGTATTGGCTTTATTATCTTTACCTACTTTGTGATTAATGGGGCTTCTAACGCCGTCAACTTAACCGATGGCTTGGATGGTTTAGCTATTTTGCCCGTGGTCTTGGTTGCGGCGGGTTTGGGCGCGATGGCTTATGTATCAGGTGATGTACGCTTTGCTGACTACTTACATGTGCCTTATATTGCCTATAACTCCGAGGTTCTCATTGTCTGTGGTTCGATGATTGGTGCAGGGCTTGGTTTTTTATGGTTCAACGCCCATCCAGCCCAAGTATTTATGGGCGATGTGGGGGCGCTTGCTCTCGGGGCGATGCTCGGTACGATTGCCGTTATGACCCGTCAAGAGATTGCTTTTGCAATTATGGGTGGTCTATTTGTCGCCGAAGC
Source organism: Psychrobacter sp. Ps7 (assembly GCF_022129225.1). Lineage (NCBI taxonomy): Bacteria > Pseudomonadati > Pseudomonadota > Gammaproteobacteria > Moraxellales > Moraxellaceae > Psychrobacter > Psychrobacter sp. Ps7. The sequence continues at coordinate 11,571 of NZ_JADQAH010000046.1, forward strand.
GTTATCGGTCATGTTACAGGTTGGCTCGTATAAGCTGCGTAAAAAGCGGGTCTTTCGGATGGCACCATTGCATCATCACTTTGAAGAAATTGGCTGGAAAGAGACGCAAGTGGTGGCAAGGTTTTGGATTATTGCCATTATTCTCGTCATCCTTGGGCTCATGACCTTAAAACTGCGTTAGCACAGCCATATCGCTCGAACATTAATATGAATATCATGTTCGCAAAAGCCATCTCACTTTAGTTGAGGTGGCCTTTTTTTTGGTTGCTGATAGTTTGGTTGCGAATAGTTTGTTTTCTACATTTTCTTTCCTGCATTGTTTATCGCGCCTTTTATCACGCAGTAAGCCTGAATTTTGTTAAAATGGCAGCCATATTGCGATGACGTTGAGATACTTGTGAGCTTATTTATTTGTCCCCTTTGCCAATCACCCATGCAGCCTGCCGCAGATACGTGGCGCTGCGATGGCAGCTTGCACCCAAAACAAACCGCTCATCCATTTGATGTGGCACGTCAGGGTTATGTTAATTTATTGCCCGTGCAACAAAAAAAATCCAAAGCACCGGGCGATAGCCAGCAATCAATTGATGCGCGCAAACGGTTTTTAAACGCTGGACATTATCAGCCATTGCAGACGCTTATTTGCCAAAAAATGAGGGAATTGTTGGCGAAAAATGAGTCGGTCGCTGATTCAGCAATTGAGCCGATAACTACAAAGGATAGCAAGGCAATCAATTGGTTGGATATTGGCTGCGGTGAAGGATATTACACGCAGGCAATGGCACAGACAGGCATGGATACTCTCATCGCCGCAGATATCAGTAAACCGGCTGTGGTAGAGCTTGCGAAAACAAGCAAAGCGGCGGGGCGTCTTTGGTATCAGCAAGTTAAAGACAGTGTTACTAATGCGACAGCCAAGTCGGCAGTCATCTATCCGCTTGTTACCAGCGCTGCCCATTTGCCGTTACGCGCGCATAGCATAAAGGGCATTAGCAGTATCTTTAGCCCTATCTTGCCAGACGCGTTCAATGAGGTATTGACTGCAGACGGTTATTTAATCATTGCCAAGCCAGATATCGGGCATCTAGCGACGATGCGCGAAGCGTTATTTGACAACGTCCGGGAGCATGATTCGGATAAGTTTTTGCATGAATTGGCTCCATATTTCACGCTAATGGGTACGGAGCATGTCAGTACCGAGATGACGTTGTCAGCCGCTGATTTGGCTGATTTGATGACCATGACGCCTTATGCTTATCGCGCGCTTAATGAAAAAAGACAGGCGCTACTAGCAGCGGTCGAAACAGAACCCTTTACGACACAAGCTAAGTTTGTCATCTATATTTTGCAGAAGACAGCAGCTGAATAGAATGGCTTAAGGTCATTAGTATTTTTTCATGACATTTATCTCATTTTTAGCCCGTTTAGATATGATCAATTGAATTGAGGACACGCCCTAATAATGGGTTACAAAACAGGTCCCATCGTGGCGACAATGTTATTCCAGATTTTATAAGATAACGGCCAGTTTTCAACTTGCTCACGAGTGACTTCTTCAGAATCAGCGATATACTGGTATTGTCGCTCAATGATGGCCGCTGTGAGCGTTTTATCGCTAAACACAATGTTGTTTTCATAGTTCAAATCAAAGCTACGCAAGTCTAAATTGGTCGAGCCAATCAGACTGATTTCGCCATCGATGGTCAAGGTTTTTGCGTGTAATAGACCGGGTTTATATTCGTAAATATTGACCCCCGCTTCAAGCAGCTGCCAGTAATAACTGTGGCTGGTAGCAGCCACGACTATTGAGTCGTTATTCTTTGGGAAAATCATGGTTACTTGTACACCGCGATAAGCGGTCGCACACAAAATGCTGACGAGCGAATAATCAGGCACAAAATAAGGCGTTGAGATGATCAGGGTTCGCTTTGCCTGACCAATTAAGACACCTAAAAATTGCGGCGTGGTGCTGCGTCGTTGGGTAGGACCATCAGAAAAAACCTGTGCAGCAAAGCCTTTTGGCGGCAATGTGACTGGTAAAGGTGGCGGTGATATTATTGGTAAAGGCTCATCAGTTTCTGGCTGTGGGGATTTTTGTTGCTTTAGTTGTGGGTCAATAAAATAAGGAAAGCTGTCAAGCGGCGTATCAGGATTTTCAGTCAGCCAATCACTGGCAAACAACATCTGATTCTGTGCCACCACTGGTCCTTCGACCCGCAGCATAATGTCTACCCACGGCGCAAATTTTGGCTTTACACGAAACTCAGGATCGGCGCAGTTGCGACTGCCACAGTAGCCGATTTTGCCGTCAATAACCGTAATCTTGCGGTGATTTCGCAAGTCAATCCGGCTAAACATGAGTACCTTTAAAATATTACTAATTGGTAGGGCAACACTGACTTGTACGCCAGCTTCTATCATTTCCTGCCATATCTTTGAGCCGACCATTTTTCGTGAGCCCATACCGTCAACCATTGCTCGGCATATGACGCCGCGCCTTGCCGCTCGTATGAGTGCTTGAGCAGTATCGATTCCCATACCATCGATTAGCCAAATATAATACAGCACATGAATATGATCGGTCGCTGCATCAAAGTCGGCAATCATACGTTTGCGCGTCTCAGCCGCATCTGCCATCAGCTCTGCGTGATTGCCCACCGTTGTATGATAGCCAGTTGCATTGGCAGAGTAGGCAAAGGCCGCTTGGTATTCAGGTTTGATAGCCTCCGACAAAGCGATGTCATCACCAAGTACTTCAGGACTATGTGCGCTTAATTTATCGATGATTTCTTTACGTTTGCGCGTAAAATCGCGTCCTAGATGCACCTCACCAAACATCCAATAAATTACAACCCCCAGATAAGGCAAAATGAACAATATGACGAGCCAAGCAAGCCGAGCGGGCGAGGTCAGATCATGGCGCGCAAGCACTCGCAAAGAGATCAGTATCAGTAGCATAAAATGAACAGTTAAAAAGATATCCAATAGCATAGTGCGCTCCATCATTATTATTTTTATTTGCAGCATTTATCAGCGGTTCTTACTGATTATAACGCACTGTAAAATTACCACCGTTTTGATTGGTAAAAACAGCAATGCGGCAACGCTGGAGCTATGATATTTAGCAGTAAGCTTGTTTAAGCTGGTGAAATATACATCACCATCAATATTCTCCTAACAACCAGCCACTGACAAAGGCAAAATACTCGCGAAACCAAGCGTTATAACGAATGGTTAAAGGCGTCGGACTGGCGACGGTAATCGGTTGTGCATAGCCCTGATGTCGCGCGATGCTGGCTGCGCGAATGCTATGAAAATCACTGGTAACGATGGCGATAGGGTCAGCGATAGATAGCCCTTTTGCTTCTAACAACGCTCGGCTGTTAGCGAGGTTTTCTTCCGTACTGGTACTTTTGCCTTCTTGTAAAATGCGTTCGAATGGCACGCCATGTGCCTCATGCAAATACGTGGCCATAATATCGGCTTCGCTACGTGTACGCTGAAAACCAACGCCACCACTGGTTATCACCAAAGCATCTGGTTGCGTCTCGATAAGGGGCATGGCGGTGTCCAAGCGCTTGGCGAGCGTCGGTGTCGGCTTACCTGCAACCGTGCCAGAGCCTAATATAATAATCGCTGCCACTGTCGGTGCAGGCTGCTGGCTAAGCGCAATCTGCTGTTGTAATGACCAAATAAATAGAGCGAAGCTCAACAACCAAAGTATAAATACTGCCCATAACCCATACCAAAGGCGGTTAAAGCCATAATGTTGGCTGCAAAACCTGCGTATTGCATGCCAAAAAATTCCATGTATGACAAAAACCATGCCAAGTAAAAAAGGTACAACCGAGCCGAAATTAACTTTACCGACGACCATCAATGCAGCGCAATCGATGATAAGTATGATGCCGATAACAGATAAGAGGCCACGAGTAACGGAAATTAAACCTTTAGACATAGTGAAAGACGCTTTTATTCAAGTGAATGGAATTTCTGATAGTGGCTTATAAAAGTAGGCGGTAATGAGGTATGTTTTAACCCATTATTAATCTATTTTTAACCTGTCTTTATAAAATATAGTGATTCTGGACATACTGAATGCACAGTTCATGAAACGCTTGTGCTGGCGGTGAAATCGTTTTATTTGCCAATTTAAAAATACCAATTTGTCTGTCTAAGGCAGGTTCAAGTAAGTCGAGCCATACCAATTCTGGCTCATTCGACGGAAAGGCGAGCTTGGGTAGGGTGGTTATGCCAAGATCATTGCGTAATAATGAAAATAAGGAAGTAATATTCTCGACCGTGTAACGCGCATTGCGGTTGAGCACCTCGGCGGGTGTGTTTTCGAGCAGTCGACAAGTGCCATTATAAATAAAAGGCTGGGTCATCAGTTGTTGCCATTTAAGCCCTGCTTTTTGTTGGTTTCTTGACGGTTTTACTGGTTGATTTAACGAATTGCTTCTTAAGCAGACCACGCCAATCGGGTCAGATATGAGCAAGGTGAAATCTATATTTGATTGGTCGATACTGGTGCAGTTGCCCAATGCCAAATCGATTTCACCTGCCAATAAACGATTGGCCACACCGACAGAGTTATCATCTATTAGTACAATCTCGACATCAGGATATTTCTTGGAGTACTCAACCAACACGCTAGGCAAGAGTTTTGTCACCAGTGATGGCACGCTTGCAATCCTTATTTTGCCTTTATCGCCAGCGGCTGCTCCTTTTAAATCATCCTCTAGCGCTTGATAAACCGTCATAAACTGCTCGATTTTGGGTAAACAAGTCTCGCCAAAAGGCGTGAGTGTTGCTTTATTTCCTCCTTCAAATAAGCGCTGACCCAGTGTTTTTTCCAATTCCTTTATCGAGGCAGACAACGCCGCTTGCGAGCGATTGGCGCGATCCGCCGCCGCCCGAAAGCCGCCTTCCTCTACCACGCATAAAAAGTGACGTAATTGCTGTAATTTCATAGGCTTATTCTTCACCACTATTAATATATAAGATATCGTCTATGATAGATTAAATCTATCATATTCTAAATTTAATTAGTTAGATTTATCGTTAGTACTTGGGTAGGATAACTCTATAGCAATCGCTGCCCAATCATTGATCAAAGGATATGACGACATGACGACTCATTCAACCAAACAATCCATCAAAACCTCACTTTATGCGTCTAAAGCCCCTCTAGAATGGGCGATCACTTGCAATGGTACGTTGTACACCGCGCAGATTCCTATCGATGAAAATGGTGATGTGGTTGCAGGTGGTATCGAAGCGCAAACCCGTCAAACATTAGACAATCTCAAGCACACACTAGAATGTGCCAATGTTGGTATGGATTCGGTACTACAGGTCATGATCTATGTGACCGATCGCGACTATCTAAAAACGGTCAATCAAGTTTATGCTGAATACTTTGAAGCACCCTATCCAAATCGGGCAGCGCTCGTGATAGCAGGACTGGCTCGTGAAGAAATGCTGGTTGAGCTGGTTGTATATGCCGCTGTGCCTTAAAACTAATTTTAATATTCCATCTTTTAATACTTTATCAAGGAAGCTCTTATGTCAGCTCACACCGCCCAACAGATATTGCAGCAAGACCCAACCAAATCACTTTATATCAATGGTGAATGGCAGGCAGGCGTAAATACCGTTGCCAATATTAACCCATCTGATATCACTGACACTATCGGTGAGTTCGCACAGGCCAGTGGCGATCAAGTCAAAGATGCCATTGCTGCTGCCCGTCACGCTCAGCCAAAATGGGAAGCAACTTCTTTAGAAAAAAAGCAGTCTATCCTACAAGCGATTGGCGATGAAATGATTGCTCGCTGTGATGAGCTAGGTACGCTGTTGTCTCTTGAAGAAGGTAAGCCATTTGCCGAAGGACGTGGCGAGATTTACCGTGCGGGTCAGTTCTTTCATTATTATGCCGCTGAAGTATTGCGCCAAATCGGTGATAACGCCGCCTCAGTACGCCCTGGTGTCAAGGTTGAAGTCACCCGCGAAGCAGTCGGTGTGGTCGCTATTATCTCACCTTGGAACTTTCCAACGGCCACCGCTGTATGGAAGATCGCGCCAGCGCTAGCGTTTGGTAACACTGTCATTTGGAAGCCTGCGAATTTAACGCCAGCCAGCGCAGTAGCATTGGCTGAAATCATTCACCGTCAAGGCATGCCAGAAGGGACATTTAACCTGCTACTGGGTGGCGGCTCGTCAGTCGGTGATGCACTCATCAATTCTACAGATATCGATGCCGTTAGCTTTACGGGTTCTGTACCAACAGGTCGCAAAGTTGCTGCTGCGACGGCACCGAACTTTATTCGCTGTCAGCTTGAGATGGGTAGTAAAAACGCCTTGGTCATCGCTGATGATGCTGATTTGCAAGTTGCTATCGATGCGGCAGTGGCTGGTGCGTTTGGTGGTTCAGGGCAGAAATGTACGGCTTCTTCACGCCTCATCGTAATGGACAGTATTCATGATGCCTTCGTCGAAGGTGTGGTCGCAAAAATGAAGACTTTAAAGGTCGGTCATGCGCTTGATGAAGGTATCTTTATGGGGCCTGTCGTCGATGACAAGCAGCTGGCATCAAACATGGACTGGATCGAAAAAGCCAAGCAATCCGGTGCCAATTTAGCCTTTGGTGGTGAGCGTTTAGAGATGCCGCATGACGGCTACTATATGTCGCCGACGTTATTTACCGAGACGGACAACAGCTGGGATATCAACCAAGAAGAAGTATTTGCGCCGCTCGCTTGCGTCATGCGTGTCAAGGATTTGGACGAAGCGATTGCCATGACCAATGACACGCGTTTTGGTCTGACGGGCGGCATCATTACCCAGAGCTTGCGTAGCAGTGCGATGTACAAAGAGCAAGTGCAAGCAGGTTGCGTGATGGTCAATCTAGCGACTGCGGGAACTGACTACCACGTGCCGTTTGGTGGTCGTAAACAGTCAAGCTTTGGCCCGCGTGAGCAAGGTCAATACGCTAAAGAATTCTATACCATCGTCAAGACCGCTTATCAAAAAGCGTACTAGGCATGTCTTAACAAGCATACTCGCCGCTATCGAAGTGACACGGTGTGAAAAAGCACTTAATAGCCAATGATAGCGGCCACTGATAAAAGTATTAAAGGGAATTGATATGTACCAAGATCATATCGTCATTGACGGATTACAGTATAGCCATTGGGATCGTGACTACTTTAAGATGCTACAAGCCAGTGGTATCAATGCGGTACATGCCACCTTGGTCTATCACGAAGATGCCCGTCAGACCATGACCCGCTTTAGCGAGTGGCACACACGCTTTGAGCAAAATAGCGATTTAATCTTACCAGTGTACTCAGTTGCTGATATCAAAATGGCAAAAGAGCAAGGCAAGGTCGGCATCTTCTTTGGCGCGCAAAACTGCTCACCAATTGATGATGAAATTGGCCTAATCAGTGTAATGCGCCGCTTGGGTCTATTGATTATGCAGCTGACTTACAATAACCAGAGCTTACTGGCGACAGGTTGTTATGAGCAGAATGACAGCGGCATCACACGTTTTGGTCAGCAGGCGATCAAAGAGATGAACCGTGTCGGTATGATTATCGATATGTCACACAGCGCTGAGCGTTCAACGCTTGAAGCGATTGAGCACTCTAGTCGCCCGATATGTATCAGCCATGCCAATCCAACCACAGCACACGATGCCCTGCGTAATAAATCGGATACGGTCATCAGTGCCTTGACCCAAGCAGGTGGGTTGTTAGGGTTTAGCTTATATCCGTTCCATTTGCCAAATGGTAGTGATTGCACATTAGATGATTTTTGTACGATGATTGCCAATTGTGCTGACAAATATGGCGTCGAGCATTTATCCATTGGTAGTGACTTGTGTCTCAATCAACCCCAAGCCGTGCTTGAGTGGATGCGTAATGGGCGCTGGTCAAAAGCGATGGACTATGGTGAAGGCAATGCCAATAATTCAGGTTGGCCTGACACGCTGCCGTGGTTTGCTGGCAAGGACGGTATGGAAAATATCTATAACGGTCTACTCAAACACGGCTTTAATGAAAGTGATGCTGGAAAAGTCATTGGTCAAAACTGGTTTGATTTCCTTGAGAGTGGTTTAAAGCCTTTAGCCTAAAGGCTCATTCCTAAAGGATAATTCTAGCAAGTCATCGCTAAAAATCGGTATAAGACGACAATCGTTTTATAGCGCATACCCATTTGAAATAGAGAGCTTTGAAATCAATAATATAGTGAGGCTATCTGGTTATATCCTCATTGCGATACCTCTGATTTAAAACGCAACATTAGCCTTAGCATATGGAGCCACATCATGGCCGATTTAAAGGGACTTAACCAAGGTGAGCAAGGACGCTCAAACGCTACCAATAGCACAGCGGATAAGGTGAGCACTGTACCAGCTGCTACCGATATTGATGCGTTGGGGCTAAAAAATCCTGCCTTTTGGTATAGTGGCGGGTTTATTACAATTTTTGTGCTCATGGCGATTTTTGCAGAAGCACAGTTAGCAACGATTGTGGATGTTGGTTTTAAATGGTCGGCCAATATCTTTGGCCCTTTTTGGCAAATTCTGCTTCTCGCTACTTTCGTCATCGCTTTAGCGGTTGGTGCAGGTCGCACGGGTCGTGTGATTTTGGGCAACTTACCAAAGCCTGAAATGGACAATTTCAAGTGGATGGCTATCCTGTTTTGTACATTGTTGGCTGGCGGTGGGGTTTTTTGGGCGGCGGCAGAACCTATTGCTCATTTCGTGTCAGCGCCTCCTTTATACGGTGAGTCACCAGACTTGCAACAACGAGCATTTAACGCCTTATCACAATCTTTTATGCATTGGGGATTTTTGGCGTGGTCGATTGTCGGTAGTTTGACCGCGATTGTGGTCATGCATTTGCATTATGACAAAGGCTTGCCGCTGAAACCTCGCACACTTCTTTATCCTATGTTTGGTGAGCGCGTACTTACTGGTCAAACAGGCGCGATTATCGATGCTTGCTGTATCGTCGCCGTGGCTGCGGGTACGATTGGCCCTATTGGTTTCTTGGGCTTGCAAACCAGCTATGCACTGAATGAATTGTTTGGTATTCCTGATACTTTTGCCACCCAGCTTATCATTATCATATTCGCGATTGTGCTTTATACCTTATCAGCGATCAGTGGTCTTGCTCGAGGTATGCAATTGCTCAGCCGCTTCAATGTCATATTGGCCGTTGCGTTGATGGTCTTTATTTTGATATTTGGACCGACCAATTTTATCGTCAATGGTTATATTCAAGGTGTCGGCACGATGGTCGATAACTTTATTCCGATGGCCACTTTTCGCGGTGATGAAGGCTGGCTTGGCGGTTGGACCGTGTTCTTTTGGGGTTGGTTCTTGGGTTATGGCCCTATGATGGCCATCTTTATCGCTCGTATTTCACGTGGTCGTACCATTCGTCAATTGATTACCACGGTTTGTATCATTGCGCCGCTCGTTACCTGCTTTTGGTTCACCGTCGTTGGTGGTTCGGGTCTGGCGTTTGAGATTGCCAATCCGGGCAGTGTTAGTAGCGCGTTTGAAGGCTTTAACTTACCTGGTGCACTATTAGCCGTTACCCAGCAATTACCCTTTCCTTTAATGACCTCGATATTATTTCTAATTTTAACCACCGTTTTTATCGTCACGACAGGCGATTCGATGACCTATACCATCAGCGTCGTCATCAGCGGCGAGCGTGAGCCAAACGCCATGATTCGTACCTTTTGGGGCATCATGATGGGTGTGACAGCGATTGTTTTAATCTCGCTTGGTTCAGGGGGCGTGACAGCATTACAGTCCTTTATCGTGATTACCGCTGTGCCAGTCTCTTTTATCCTGCTGCCATCGCTATGGAATGGACCACAAATTGCCCAGCAAATGGCGCGAGAGCAAGATTTGTATCGACCTAATCAGGTAGAGGTGAGACATAAAATCAGCGAAGAAAAGCTTGCTAAGGAAAAGCTTACTCAAAAAACTGATTGACTACCAAACGGTCAAGGTCAAAACAACGATCCTAAAAACGGCTGAATACTTATTTACCGATAGATATCATCATTGGCATTATTAACGAAGCTGCTGGCTCAATATATTAGGTAAGGTAGTGAAATTATGAATATGATTCATGCAAATAATGAAAGCATTAACGTCAAGCCACCTCAACTGAGCACTGACTTTCGTACTCGTGACGTGATTATGAATGCAGAAAGGTTGGGCGCGATGCACCAAACTCGCATTAGCTTTGTGCGCACGTTACTGCGTAAGATTGATAGAGAGCAATGGACGCTCAGTACCCATTTGTGGGATTTGGATGAGCAAGGCTATGGCACGGTGATTTATCGCCTCAATACTCCAGAGCATCTGTATCATCTGGTGGTATTTTGTAATGAGCTGGCTGATGAAGAGCGTAATGATAGGGTGATTGCCCAAAAATGGGATGTAACCTTTGGTCTGGTCTTTGGTGAGATAAGTGAGGAATTACTGGATAATCTACAAGCCAACGTACCGCTGCAAGAAGCAGGTCGCAACTCTAATATGGTGATGGTGCTGGCACGAGCAAATAAAAGCGTACGGGTCTTTGATCATATCGTTAGCTCACTCGCCATTGGTCAGCAACCAGATTTAGATATACTTGCGCAAGTGGGTTATATATTGCGCACTACTGCCGTCTATGGCAATGGTAAGTTTGGTATTTATGACTTCAAACCGTTAGATCACAGTGCAGATTTTGATCAATCCTTTCGAGCGCAGATGTGTGCCGTATATTTGCTGCGTGAGTTTAGCTTAGATTGGGTCGATTATTTGGCAAAGCAAAAAGGCGGTAGCAACGCCGCTGCGCTGCATCCAGAGATTAAGCGTTACTTGGGAGTTGGTAACGCCACCGGTCTGGGCATGGCACCGTATCTAATCAACCATCCCTGTGTCGTCGATCAATGGCTAACTACCCGTGAAGAAGCGTTGCAAGCGACACTGGTTTGCCAAATTGAGCCTAATGAAACGGCGCATTTTGCCAGTTTAATCAAACGCGCTATTCAGCATTTTAGCGAGATTGTTACCATCAATGAGTCGCAAATCAAACTCAATGAAGCGGTCGTTGCAGAATTAGCCGTACTACAAAATAATTTGATGGCAACCATTAATCAATACAGTACATGGGTAGAGTTCTTACAAGCTCACCATTACCTAAGCCTTGAGAGCCAAGAAGTGATTATCTCTTGCTTGATGGAGCTTTATCCTGAGCGTGTCGATGCGTTTCAAGAAAAAATAAATGCCAATGAAACGCTGTCGCTACCGAAAGGCAAGGTGATCCAAGATTTAATCGATGTATTAGAGCTACATTATCAGTGGGTGATTAATATTGATTTTAGCCAGCCCGATAATAGCCATTGGTTTTGGTATCGCTCGGTGGATAAAGAAGAGCCAAGGATGGGCGTGCGCGGGCAAGAACCGGGTGCTGATCGTGAGCTTGCATTAGACATCGCACGGCAAGCAAATAAGCTGTATCTCGCGTTGAAACCCACCGATCCAAAGCAGCTCATTTCAGAGTTCATCTTAAATCAGCCAAAATATCGCTCGATTGCGCGCCGCGTTTGGACGATGGGACATAAGCCACTGGGCGATATTCAGATGAATGTCTTGCATAAAACCGCATTACCCATGCACCTGTTACGGTGTAAATTATCGATGTTTGGTGCCACCAAGTTCGATCCCAGATCAGATCGCTGGGTGCGGATAACCTTGTTTCAAGGTGCGCCTTTATTTAGCGAGGTGCATAGTGATGAATGGCTGTTTCCTTTATTACCCGATTTATCGAAAGAGCAGGGAGGTTTGACTCATGATCGTATCGCATAATGAAATCGTGACGATAGTACACAAAGCCTTTACTGGGATGCACCGTGAAGTAGGCGAAGCGGATGTGATTGCTACTATGGTCGCTGAGTTACAGATGGCGGGCTTGGACGGTATCAGACACTTTAATAATGCCAGTCCGTATATCTTAACCGAGCACGATACGCCAATCGATATCGTCTATCAAGAAGACGGCGCTATTCGTTTAGATTTGCATGGTAGCAGCTTGGCTTGTCACTTGCCGACTATCATTGACTATGCTCTGGAAAAAATGGGTGATTTAGCGCATTTTCATATTTATTTACAGAACTGTCATAACCGCTGGTTGGCTTATAGCGAGCTGGTGGGGCTGGCTGCCAAAGGCTTTGCTTGCTTGGCTAAATGGGACAATGGCTCTGTGCCCAAGCATACATTATTTACGTTAAATCAAGGTTTTGTGTATCCTGATTTATACTTTTTTGACCAAGCACAAGCCAATTACAATACCAATGATATGATTATTGAAATTGCGACCCAAAATTTTGATATTGAACAGGACATACAGCGTTTCAATCATAAAATATCGACAGATGAGCTATTTGAAACCCATCAGCGCGCATGGAAAGAAGGCATCTATGTCGACGATGAGCAGTGGGCGATACTCAAAAAAACAGCTGCGGCGATGTTGGTAGAAAATAGCGAAACATCAAGTAAAGGTGCGGGAGGGGCGTAAGCGAGAGGAATGTAATAAATAAAAGGTGACAAAATGACATAGGCAAATAGATTAAGCCAAAAAGAGGCTTGTAATTAAAAATTTCAGAAAGTGTTTTGGATTAACAGGTATTTCGGAGTTGTTTGAACAGATGGGAAAAGCTAGAGGCTTTGATTAAGTAGAATAAGATTGGCGGTGAAGGAGGGATTCGAACTATTTATTTAAGTATATGATAAATATAATATTTAATTTTTTTCGTCTAGTTATAGACCAACTATTAGACCAACATATTTAAAGTATTGGAGGCAAAGCAGATAGTTAGATTTATATTCTGATTAAATGTAACAAAATATTTCTAAAGTGCTATTTGGTTTCAAACATATACTATAACTAAAAAACGCTTTTTAGTGATCGCCGATTCAATTTAAAAAGAATGCAGTGCTTTTGTAATAAATTTCACGAAGATTTCAGGATGCGAAGTGCACAGTAAGCGAGGAAAATTTATCCCAGCAGAACGCTATCTTGAATGTACCTCTTTCATATTGAACTAATAATGTTAAGGTTTACTTTTATATAACTACTTAAGCTGTTTAATGCTACTTGCTACCATTCCGAACAGTTCAACCGACTTCTTAATCACGATATTTGGGTAATTCTCATTGTAAGCATGAAGATGGTTAGCGTTTATTGCAGTTCAGTTCAGTAGCTACCAACCTTGTTGTGTAATTATCTTGATTTTAAACACTAGTTCGCCTTATTCTTAGCTATAAAATATTAAAGGTTACAAACTAATGAGAGTTGAAAAGGTTAGTTTATGCAATTTTAGGAATTATTCAGATACAACTATTAATTTTAAACATAGTACCTTGATAATTGGTTCAAATGATGTAGGCAAAACTAATTTAATATATGGAATGAGATTACTATTAGATAAGTCTTTATCTGATGCTGATATAGAGCCGAACGAAACAGATTTTCATATATCGCCAATTGGTATTCAAGCTAATGAATTTTCGATTACGATATATTTCTGCGAAGTGAAAGAAGATGCTGTTCTTTCAGTATTAAAAGGTCATGTAAGTGAACATTCTAGTACTATATTCAGGCTAGTTGCACAACGTTCAAGTTTAGAGTATCAATTATATATTGGTGCTACTGAGAATAGTTTAGAATTAATAAATAGTAGATATTATTTACGTTATATCAACTTGCGCTATATTAACGCTCAACGTAATTTGCAGAAATTTATCGAAAAAGAAAAGAAAACTTTATTAAAAATATCTCGGTGTGAGTTGAATGACGAAGATAGTGATAAAGACCAGGCATTGGTTACTGAAATTGGTAAAAATTTGAACTATGTGAATGAAAGAGTGAGAGAGCTAAATTACGTTAAAAACTCAACAGCTCTTGTCAATAAGGAGCTAAAAAAAATTGCTCATACTCTTATTAATTATGAAGTTCATTTAGATACGGGTGCTATACAAGTTCAACAGTTTATTGATAATTTGAAACTCAGTGCTTCAAATAACGGTTCGAAAATGCTATTGGGGGGTGATGGTAGAAATAACCAAATTCTGTTAGCTTTATGGACAGCAAAAAGTCAAAGAGAACTTAACCCTGAAGACGAGGTTGTATTTTACTGTATAGAAGAACCTGAAGCCCACTTGCATCCACATCAACAAAGAAAATTAGCAGATTACCTAAACAATGAGTTAATAGGACAAACGATTATAACAACGCATTCTCCACAAATAACTGCTCGATATAGTCCAGACTCAATTATACATATTATCAATAGGAACTCAGATAGTTACGCTGCTAGCGGGGGATGTTCTGACTGTATAAGCAATGCTTGGGACAATCTAGGGTATCGAATGAGTATATTACCCGCAGAAGCTTTCTTCTCAAGAGTGGTGTTACTGGTTGAAGGACCATCGGAAAAGCTCTTTTATACGGAGCTAGCAGAAGCTCTAAATATAGATTTAGATTTTTATAATATTTCTATACTAACTGTGGACGGAATTCAGTTTAAGGTTTACGTTGATATACTATAGTCAGTTCAAAATAAAACTGTTATGGCCAGGGCAAATATCATAAAACAATT
>NZ_JADQAH010000047.1:0-26247 GCF_022129225.1 Psychrobacter sp. Ps7
GCCGACTATCTTATCATAATGATTTGAATTGTCAAGCTTTTTTATGTTTTGTTTCTTCAAGTTAATTGGGTTATTTATATGTAATCTACATATAAATGCTCCAGCTCGTCTTGATGAGGGCGTATTATAGAGGGTTTGAATGTTTAGTCAAGGGCTATTTTAGCTTAATTTAAATAAACTTGGTGATTAAACTAAATTAGCAGGATGGCGACACTACTTTTGCTTTAACTGGATGGCAGTGTATGGGTTCTTGAGGCTGGGTCAAGGTGGTTTATTTACTATTTTGAAGATTATCTAAATTTGTCGTCAATACCTTCTATTTATCAGGCGGTTAGGGTTAAAGATAGTTTTACCCTTACCAACAACAGCCCTTGATCTTAGTTAGCGCTTCTTATATAGAAGCGCTTTTACAGCTTGCCTATCTTTTTGAAGAAGTCTTTATAAGCAGCAATTTTCTTATCTATCGCTAAAGGATATGCACGTGAAGTCGAAGGTAACCTATATAAGGTTAAATCATTAACATCCGCTTTTTGACTTTGGTTACTTTGCCATTGGTAAGGATAGTCCATACTTTGATTGGTCTTAGGATACTTAGACTTGGCAGGTGGCTCGGCTAATAAACCAAGCAGCACTTCTGTTGCCTTACCGCCCGTGGTAAACAAGGTTTCAACCTTTGGCACTTTTGGCAATATACTATCTAGGTCAACGGGTGTGACAACCGTTAAGTTTTTATCTGAAGCATTACCAGTCTTGCGAATCGCTTGCTTGACGGTCGGACAGGAGGCGATACCGCGCTCAAACATAAAGGCGCGAATACGCTCAGGATCGAAGCGTTTTTCTTTACCTACCCGAAAGTAATCCACATCGTCAAAAAATACACTGCCATAAATACGCCACATGTCATTGTAAAAGTTTGGATAGTGAAATGGCATTGCCCATTTATCAGCGGTCGGTGGAAAAGTGCCCATCATCATTACCGTAGCATTAGATGGTAAAACGGGAGCGAACGGATGCGTTTCTACCTCTGTTGCTTGGGCTTCAGATAATATTAAGCTGTTATCGGTTTTATGCGTATTATTATGGGTGTGATATGGTTGTGTAGTCATAAGATTCTTCATCAGAAAAGCGGTTTTTTTGCTATCATAGCAAGCCTAAACACTGCTTCATTTATTAGGGCGCGATTATAGTCAAACATAGTCGGCTTAAATAAGATCAATCCTGCTATAAATATATTTAGCTTACTTTATTATCAAAGTAGCAAGCTTACTATTTGTGAGACAGATATAAGGTTGAAGTGCAGTAAGTGTTTGTATCTTTTATACTAATGGCAACCGCAGTAACTGCGCAAGCATCAGACCAAAAACCAAGAGAAACCTTATGAGCGACTTAAAAATCACCGTCATTGATCACCCGCTAGTCCGTCATAAACTCAGCCTTATGCGCGAAAAAGACTGTAGCACTTATAAGTTTCGCACGTTAACCAAAGAGCTTGCACGCTTGATGGCGTATGAAGCAAGCCGTGATTTTGAAATTGAAACCTTCCCAATGCAAGGCTGGTGTGGTGAAATCACAGGTGAGCAAATCATCGGTAAGACGGCGACGATTGTACCGATTTTACGTGCGGGTATTGGTATGCTTGACGGGGTGCTCGATTTGATTCCTACAGCAAAAATCTCTGTCGTCGGCTTGCAACGTGATGAAGAAACCTTACAACCTGTGCCGTTCTTTGAAAAATTTGTCAGCCATATGGACAAACGCCCAGCCCTTATCATTGACCCAATGTTAGCCACTGGTGGCTCAATGGTTGCGACCATCGAAATGCTAAAGAAAAATGGCTGTACCAATATTAAAGCATTGGTATTGGTTGCGGCCCCTGAAGGCGTACGTGTGGTCAATGAAGCGCATCCTGATGTGACCATTTATACCGCCGCATTAGATAGCCATTTAGATGAACATGGCTATATCATCCCAGGTTTAGGCGATGCGGGCGATAAAATCTTTGGTAAGCAATTATTCAACAAGTAAGAAAAAACAAATGAATCAAAACTAGCCGTCGTCGTAACACCCATGACACATGTGCAAAACATCAATGATAAGGATATAAGATGAACGTATTGATTACAGGAGCAAGCGCAGGTTTTGGTAAAGCGCTGGCCGAGCGTTTGGTTGCAAATGGTCATCGCGTGATTGGTTGTGCCAGACGTTTAGAAAAACTCAATACTCTAGCAGATACTTGGGGCGAAACATTTTTACCTGTGGTCATGGATGTGAGTGACACGGCTACTATCCCGCAAATCATTGCTGATTTGCCTGATAAATTTAAGCAAATCGATGTCTTAGTAAATAACGCTGGATTGGCACTCGGTACAGAGCCTGCGCAAAATGCCAGTCTTGATGATTGGATGCGTATGACCGATACCAATATTAAAGGTCTAATGGCGCTGACCCATGCAGTGTTGCCAGCGATGGTGGCGCGCGATAGCGGTTATATTATCAACGTTGGTTCAATTGCGGGCAGTTGGCCTTACTTCGGCGGTAACGTCTATGGCGCGACCAAAGCCTTTGTCAAACAGTTTAGCTTAAATCTGCGCGCGGATCTCATCGGTACGCAAGTGCGAGTGACCAACCTTGAACCGGGTAATGTCGCGGGTACTGAGTTTTCAAACGTGCGTTACCACGGCGATGACGATAAAGCTGCCAAGGTTTACGACGGCTTTAAAACCATGACCGGCGATGATATTGGCAATATTTTATTATGGCTGATTGAATCGCCTGCTCATATTAACGTCAATCGTTTAGAAGTGATGCCAGTTGCGCAAACTTATAACGGGCTGACGATTGCTAAGCAAGATTCTTAAAATTTTAGCTGACCGTTTGGCTCACTAACGTAATTCATAAGAGCGAAGCAATATAGATTCCTTTATATTGCTTCTTTTTTTGCTACTAACATTCTCTTCATTGACCAAGCGCAATTCTTGAAAGTCTAAAATCAATACCTCATTGCGCAAGCGCTCGCTAGTACGTTTATTATGGCGTATCGGAAAACCCAATACGTGTTTACCTTTCACCACTATCTGATTGATAATGGTAATTGGATTATTCATCCTAACTTTCCTACTCAGCTTTTGCGCATTAATCACGGCAGTGGCGGGATTAACAGTTGTGGTTAAAGTCTTTGTCTGGCGCACGCTTTTTGGCAAATCTCCTGCAAAAAATAAGATTTGCTCTAGTGGTAAATACTGCGCGTGACGCATCAATTCCTGACGAAACAGCGAAGGCATATCAATGTTGAAACTGTCTTCTGTTTGCTGAGAAAACGCCGTAAAATTACGCTGTAAATAACGCCCAAATACGCTGCTATTAATCCAGTCTTGATAAGTATCATTAGCTAGTAATTGCCTAGTGAAAGTATTGGCATCTGGCGTGATATCTGCTGTCAGCATTGCCATCAATAGCGCCTGCGGATTGAGCAAGGTTTGCTGCTGCCAGATTTGCGGATATAGGCTGCTATCAAGCAATGGTAACGTCAGCTTGCCCATAGACTGATATCCTTATATTTTACTTGCTGACGTTTGATTCGATTGGTCAAAGTCTATGATAAGTCACTACTTTTACCGCTTAACTGCTTTTATGCTATGGTTAATTATCTACTTTAATATAGCAGTCTTTTAGAAATGAGATAAAGACTTTTGCTACGATACATTTTGGCTAAATCGACTTTGTAAAACCGCTTAATGAAAACAAGGTACATTGCCTTATGAAGAAAAAATTGATTAACTTGCCTACTAACTACCAGCTGAAAACGATTAATATCACTTTAACTGACGGTACGCTGCTACCAGTGTCAGTCATAGGCAGCGGCAAGCCTGTAATATTACTGCATGCTTATGGTATGGACGCGCGTGAGTTTTTGCCATTTATTTTTCCTTTGCTTGGCAAATATGCATTTTACCTGCCGCATCTACGAGGATTTGGTGCCGCAAAAGATATTAAGCTGACACAGTTTGATTTTGTGCGTCAGTATGCCGATGATATCAGCATTGTGATTGAGCAAGTTTGCTTGACACGCAATATAGAATCGTTGCCAGTTGCCGCTATTTCGATGGGTGCACAAGTAATGTGGGCGTATTTTGAGCGTTATGGCAGCGCGAAAGTTAGCCGTTATTTGAATATTGACCAAAGTCCTGCTATCCATAATCAGCCTGATTGGCAAGGTGGCTTGTTTGGTGCGCGGCAGCAAGAAGTATTCGATATCTTTCACGAAGTAATTGAGAAAACTTTACCTTATGCTGAAATGAAAAGCTTTACCCACCTACCATTTGCTCTAAAACGCCGTGCAACGGATGTCGAACGACTGTTCTCTCTATTATCTGTTAATCGAACGCGCTCGAAAGCGTTTATACAAGTGATGACTTATAAAAATGACCCCAAACTTGCGCTTTATGATCATAGTATTTGGCATCATAAAATGCGCTGCTTACAAGCCTATTTGACATTACCCTATGACTTTCGCGGTGCGATAGAGCGGGTCACTATTCCAGTGGTCAACCTCATCGGTGGTCGCTCCAAACTTTACGATGCTAAGTGGCAGCAACAAGTTACCCAAATGCTACCCAATGCTCGCGAAGTTGTTTTGCCGCGCTCAGGTCATGCGATACCAATGGATGAGCCAATTGGGTTTTATAAAGTATTAAAAGGATTTTTGCAGGATTAGTTGTTCATTTATATAAAAAAAGCGACTCCAAAAGTCGCTTTTTTATTTGAGTAATAAATTTTAAGCATTAATCCGCTAATGCTTTGATCAGCTCAAATCGCGGCACGTGCTTACCCTCAACTTCAACCGTTTCAGAAAACATAGATAACGGTCGCACCCATACGCCATACTCACCGTATAGGCAACGATAAACGACTAATTCTTCTTGGGTTTCCGAATGCTGAGCAGTGTGCAACACTTGATACAGGCTGCCTTTATAATGGCGGTAAATACCTTGAGGGACACTTTGAAGTTGTTGAGTCATAATTTTATTACTTGTATCAATTATTATAAAAGCTTAGTGAGCCTCATTAAGTTTTTTCGTCAGCGCTAATTTTACTCGTAGCCACTCAGATTTTATTAAGCTATACATCACTGTATCTGAAATAACGCCATCGCGGCAGACTCGGTTGCCTCGAATCACCCCATCTTTTTTAGCACCTAAACGCTCAATGGCTCGTTGTGAGCGATGATTGCCAATATCCGTGCGCCAGCCTACGGTTTGATAGTCTAAAGTCTCAAATATATGGGTTAGCAGCATGAGCTTACAAGTCGTATTAACATGCGTGCGCCAATACGATTTGGCATACCATGTATAGCCAATCTCTAAGCGTTTTGCAAAGGGTAAAATATCGTGGAAACTCGTTGTACCAATCGCTTTACCATTTGATTCATCAATAACGACAAATGCTTGTCTATCGGGCATTGAATCTGCGGTATTAATATAGTCAATAACCTTGTCTGGCTCAGGTACTGACGTCTCATTTATTTTCCATAGTTCACCATCTTGGCAAGCTTCGACTAAGTCAGTTGCATGACTTAGCGTCAACGGCTTAAGGGTAATGCCATTACTTGATAACGTAGGAAGGGCTAACATCTACTTCTCCTTAAGCCATAATGAACTTAGAAACTTTGGCTACCTAACTCAATTCTTTAACTACCCTACCGTCACTTTCGCATAAGCCTTTTTACCCGCTTGGATAACGACAGTTTGCCCAGCAGTTAGGCTAAAGCCTGCATCGACCACTTCGCCATCTACTTTTACCGCGCCACGCTTAATCATATCTTTAGCTGATGAGCTATTTTTAGCCAATCCAGCTTGGTTGAGTACTTGAGTAATAAATAGCGCCTCAGCACCTTCCAAATCTAACGTCACTTCTGGCAAATCAACAGGCAGTTCACCATCAGCAAGCACGTTACCTGCTGACTTGTGCGCAATGGCAGCAGCATCGGCATCGTGAAAACGCTCGATTAATTCTTCAGCAAGGATACGTTTGATTTCCTGTGGATTGCGACCATTTTCCATCTCTTTCATTAACGCTTCGACTTCTTCCATCGGCTTAAAGCTTAAAAACTCGAAGTAGCGACGGATTAAAGTATCTGGCATGGACAGTAGTTTTTGGTACATGGTGCCCGGTGCATCATAAATACCGACATAGTTATTCAGGGATTTAGACATTTTATTAACACCGTCTAGCCCTTCTAAGATTGGCACGGTGATACACACTTGTGGCTCTTGACCGTAGCGACCTTGCAGGGTGCGTCCCATTAGGATGTTAAAAGTTTGGTCAGTACCACCAAGCTCGACGTCCGCTTTTAGCGCGATAGAGTCATAACCTTGCACCAATGGGTAGAGAAACTCATGGATAGCAATTGGCGTTTGCGCGGCATAGCGTTTAGAGAAATCATCACGCTCAAGCATACGTGAGACGGTCAATTGGCTAGAAAGCTGAATCATGTCACCCGCCGACATATCCTTGAACCATTCGGAGTTAAAGACAATCTTGGTTTTTTCTTTATCCAAAATTTTAAAAACTTGTTCCGCATAAGTCTGTGCGTTGACTTTGATTTGCTCATCGGTCAATGGCGGACGGGTGCTGTTCTTACCAGACGGGTCACCAATCTTGGCAGTATAATCACCGATTAAGAAATAAATCTCATGACCCAAGTCTTGAAAATGTTTGAGTTTATTAATAAGCACGGTATGACCTAAATGCAGGTCAGGTGCAGTAGGATCAAAGCCTGCTTTGATACGTAGCGGACGATTGAGTTTCAGCTTTTTAACCAAATCTTCTTCAGATAAGATTTCTTGGGTGCCGCGTTGGATCAAGGCAAGCTGTTCTTCTAGGGTGTAGGTTTGCGTGGTCATGATGCTCTCTTTATTGTCTTTATTAAAAGGGTAACGCGTTTGGGCTATTTAGAATCTCATAGCCAGTAAAAGATGTTAGAATTTGAGAGATATACTAGCGTTTTTTAAGGTAAATTGCCATGACCAAGCCCGTATCGATTGACGATATTCAGAATACTCCTGACACAGATTTAAGTTTAGAGATGAGCTTAGATAGCCGTCTAGATAATATTGACGATTTAAACTATGCCACCTTGACCGATGCACTCGAGCAAACCGTGTTTGAAAACTTCGATGATGGCTTATATATCGGCATGATGTCTGGCACCAGCTTAGACGGGATGGATGCGGTTCTTTGTCAGTTTAGTAGTGATAGTAGTGCTGAAAAAGATACACAGCAACCGATGCGACTGTTAGCAACTCATAGCCAAGAGTTTCCGCCGCGTTTGCGTGAAGTATTATTGGCTTTATGTCAGCCTAATGGTGTTCAAGAATTAATACCTGCAGAGGGTGAACCAAACAGCGAATTAGACTGGTTCGGTTGGGCAAGTAAAGAATACGCTGAATTTGCCAGCGAGGTGGTCAATAATTTATTGCAGCAATCGAATACTGATGTAGAGTCAGTGTTGGCGATCGGCTGTCACGGTCAAACGGTACGCCATCGTCCGCAACTGGGCTTTAGCTTGCAATTGGTCGATGCCAACATCATTGCTGAGCGTACTGGCATTAGCGTCGTCAGCGATTTTCGCCGCCGTGATATGGCAGTTGGCGGTCAAGGAGCGCCTTTGGTTCCAGCTTTTCATCAAGCGTTATTTGCCACGCCTGATAGCACGCGCGTGTTATTAAATTTAGGCGGTATTGCCAATATCACAGTCTTGCCAGCAAACGATAGCCCTGTGATTGGTTATGATACGGGTCCTGCCAATTTATTGTTGGATGCGTGGACGGCATTGCATACTGATAAAGATTATGATGCTGGCGGCACTTGGGCGCAGTCTGGACAAGTGGTTGAGCCGCTACTTAATCAGCTAATAGAACATCCATTTTTTGCGCGAACGTATCCAAAAAGCACTGGGCGTGAAGATTTTAACTTAGCATGGCTACAGGATGAGCTGCAAAAGTTCGATCAGGCATCTGCCCATATTCGCTATTCGTCAGCGGATGTGCAGGCGACGCTTACTGAACTGACAGCGATGAGTGCCAGTATGCAAATTAACATGTTTATTAATGCTCATGAAAATAGCTCGGTTTACGTCTGTGGTGGCGGTGCATTAAACGATTATTTGATGACTCGCTTGCAAGCGCATCTGCCCCATTGCACGGTAGAGACCACCGCAAGCTTAGGACTGAATCCAGCGTGGGTCGAAGCCGTCGCCTTTGCATGGCTCGCACGGCAAACACTAATAGGTGAAACGGGTAATTTGCCAGCCGTGACTGGTGCGAGTAAAGGCGTGGTTTTGGGTCAGGTTTGTTTCGCCTGACTGGTCAAATTTTAGTTTACACACGTGCACTTATGTGTTTTATAATGAATTCTGAAATACCCTCCTCTTAGGACTTGTAAGTATAGGATATATCGCATGAGCCAACACAGCAGTTCACTTACTGATCAAGCTACCAATGATGCTAGCGCAACAGCGGAGCATCAACCGCGTCAGAAACTACCGCACTATGAGCGTAGCGATGACTTGCGCGTCGTAATTACGGGTATGGGTGCGTTGACACCTTTGGGACTCGACGTCGATAGCTCATGGACTAAACTGCTCAATGGTGATAGCGGCATCGCGCCAATTACACATTTTGATGCTACTGGCTATCGCGCTCAAATTGCTGGCGTGGTCAAGGATTTCGATGCCAAGCAATATATGAATGCCAAAGACGCGCGACGCTATGATGAATTTATTCATTATGGTATTGCCGCCTCTAGTATGGCATTACAGAACGCTGGTTTTATCGATGAAGTAAGTGCTGCTGACGCACCTGTGCAAAATGTCGATCAAGAGCGATTCGGCATTATTTTAGGCTCAGGTATTGGTGGTATCCAAACCATTGAAAACAGTCGCGATACGCTACGAGAAAAAGGTGCTATGAAAGTTTCGCCCTTTATCATTCCTGGCTCTATTGTGAATATGGCAGCAGGCTTAGTCGCGATTAAACATACCTTAAAAGGTCCCAACCTTGCGACATCGACGGCTTGTACCACCGCTACCCATGCAATGGGTCTCGCTGCACGTTTGATTGCTTATGGTGACGCCGATGTCATGCTAGCAGGCGGTAGTGAAAAAGGCTCAAGCCCACTTGGCATATCAGGTTTTGGTGCCATGCATGCCCTCTCAACTCGCAATGACGAACCAACCAAAGCCTCGCGTCCCTTTGACAAAGACCGTGATGGTTTTGTGCTCGGTGATGGCGCGGGTATGGTGGTACTAGAAAGCCTCGCTCATGCCAAAGCACGCGGTGCAACCATACTCGCTGAACTGGTCGGCTTTGGGATGAGTGATGATGCCAGTCACATCACAGCACCGCCTGAAGATGGCAGCGGTGCGGCGCGAGCGATGCGTAATGCCCTAAATGATGCAGGCATTGAGCCATCGAGTGTTGGTTATGTCAACGCTCATGGCACCAGCACCCCTGCGGGTGATGTCGCTGAATCGATTGCTATTGAAACCGTTTTTGCCCCAGTCAAAGACCGCATTTTGGTTAGCTCAACCAAATCGATGACGGGTCATTTGCTTGGTGCCGCGGGTGCTGTTGAAGCCATATTTACCGTCCTTGCCCTACAGCATCAGCATGTGCCACCCACCATTAATTTGGACAATGTGGAAGACAACTGTAACCTCGACTATGTCGCCAACCAATCGCGCAAAGTTGAAAACCTACAGTATGCCGTATCCAATAGCTTTGGCTTTGGTGGTACCAATGGCTCGTTAGTATTTGCGCGCTGGCCCGTGAATCATTAAGGTATAAAACTCACCATGTCGGTCGTTGTAACCTTGGTGTCAGATTTGCTACGTTTGTCCACTTGCAGCCCCTTATCGTATTTGCGTATGATAAGGGGTAATTTTTGGAACATTTATGGACGATACCATGTCAAGCTACTCATTTTCCCATCAGTTTTACCAGCGCTGGACGTGTGCGCCTGAGCCTATTCGCGCAGCAATTACCCAAGAGCTAAAAGACATCACCACCTTACTGCAAAACGATACCCCATTTGAAAGCTTTGTCTTTAATACTCATGATTTGGATACCCACATCGATGAGCTATACGAAAACCATGAAGCGGAGCAAGCCATCGCTAAAGCCATTACTGACAAAAAAGCCGAAGAGCAAGCGACTGCTGAAAAACAGCAGCGAGAAGAACAACAAAAAGTAAAAGCGGCAGAGGATGCCAGATTAAAAGAAAGTGCTAGATTAAAAGAGGCAGCCAAACTTCGTGAAGCAGCAGATACCGCGCAAAAAGAACAACAGAAAATTGAGCAAATAGCCGCTGATAAAACGACCGCTATAAACACCAATGATGCCAGCGATTCAGAATCGCTCAGCATTGATAACACGGTTGAGAAAAACCAAAATGTTGAAAAATCGGCTGCGACGCAATCTAGTTCTGAGAACAAAACCATCAGTGAACATGCTAATGTCGCTCATGACAAGCATATTAATGACGACCACAGCATAAAAGCGGTCAATGACAAAGCCAGCGCCGCCATTAAACTGGCATTGAAAGATGCGAAACTGAGTACTACACATCAAGAAATGATCCGTGAGTTGGAAATGCAAATTGATGATTATCTCAGTGAGCAAATGATGCTGATGTCTGAGAATTTAAAATCTTGGTTACGTGCTGAAGTGACTCAAAATGTAAGCGAAGATGAAGCAGGAACTGACAAAGAGTCTAAAAAAAGCTAAATGCTGCGTCCTACGCATCACCCTTTAGCAATAAATCCTTAGTAACAAATTCCTAGTACTAAAAAACCCCCGTAAACTTTACGGGGGTTTTTTCATTTTAGCTTCGTCGATATGAGCGTTTACTTTAGATAGCCTTAGTCCGCTCAGTCAGCCATTCAAGTGCCGCACCTTCAACGCGGTCTTTTAGCTCTGCATAGACTTGGCTATGATAATTATTCAACCAATCAATTTCGATTTGAGTTAATAATGACGACTCAATTAAACGGGTATCAATTGGGCAATAAGTGACGGTCTCAAAATTAAGAAAATCGCCGAATTCCGTTTCTATAGGCTGGGCAACACGTTTATTAACCATCAGGTTCTCAATACGAATACCGTATTTGCCTTCACGGTATAGACCTGGCTCATTACTTGAGATCATGCCCTCTTTCATCGCACGCTCTTTCGGCATGCTGGCACTATAAGCAATCACTTGTGGGCCTTCATGGACGTTCAAGAAATAACCAACGCCATGACCAGTACCGTGACCATAATCCATCTGTGCCTGCCATAATGGTGCACGGCATATCGCATCGATGAGTGGTGAAGCGATACCATCAGGGAAATGTGCTTTTGCTAAGGCAATATGGGCTTTGAGTACGGTGGTAAAGTCACGTTTGTGTTCGCTACTTACCTGTCCAATACCGACCACACGGGTGATATCAGTGGTGCCGTTTTGATACTGAGCGCCTGAATCAATGAGCAATAAACCACCCTCACCTTCATTGACATCTAGGTAGCTAAATTTTTCTGGCGTTGCGCGATAATGTGGCAGCGCACCATTTTCATTAAAGCCTGCGATAGTCGGGAAACTTGGCGATACATAATGTGGCTGCTGACTGCGCACTTCGATGAGCATACTATCAACGTCCAGCTCGCTTAAACGCTCACCGTCTGCTAAACGCTGCTCAAATGCGGCAAAAAACTCACTTAATGCCGCGCCATCTTGACGCATGGCTTCACGCACATGGTCGATATCAGCGTCAGATTTAACCGATTTTAGCAACGTACTTGGCGCCATTTGCTCAATAAAACCTATGCCATCGCCCATTTTAGATAACGTACCTACTGCCACTTTACTTGGGTCTAATAGCAATAAGTCATCAGCAGTCAATGTGCCCAACGCATCTTGCACAGCATCATAATCAGCAAGGGTGATACCGCTGTCTTTTAAGCTTTGTGCTATCTCGCTACTGACTTTATTATTATCGATAAACAATGTCGCGTCATGTTCGCTAATGAGCATATGTGCCAAAAACACAGGGTTATAGTCAACATCAGCGCCGCGTAAATTGGTCAACCAAGCAATATCGTCTAAGCTTGAAAGCAAGTGATGGGTTGCGCCTGCCTCAGCCATACCTGCGCGTACAGCGGCAAGTTTTGAGGTAGCAGTCTGCGCGACAAACTGCGCATCGTGTTGATATAGACTGGCAGTAGGTAGCGCTGGACGATCGCTCCATATTTCTGTCAATACGTCACGCTCAGTGATTAAGGTAATGTCATTGGCATCAAAGGCATTTAACAATCTATCTTGCTCAGAGATAGACAATACATTGCCGTCGACTGCCACGCTATCGCCTTCTGCTAAGTGCTCGGCGAGCCAATCAATATGATTTGGCTGACCCGGTGCAAGCTTCTCTAAGCTAATACCAGTACCTTCTAATTGGTCAGCGGCGTGTACCCAATAGCGGCTGTCCGTCCATAATCCAGCAAAATCAGCGGTAACAACGAGCGTCCCGACTGAGCCTGTGAATCCTGATAACCATAAGCGCGCTTGCCAATATTCTGGCAGATACTCAGATAAATGCGGATCAGCAGACGGTACGATAATCGCGGTCAGATCTTGTGCTATCAACGCCTGACGTAGGCTGTCGATACGATCGTGGATGCTTTGTTTATTCATAAAAGGTGTCCTTATTGATTTTAAAAAATAAGATTTGGAAAAATCATATTGTGAGGCGACTATGGATAGTCGTCTTATTTGAGCGAGTAAACTGTTTTAGGCGTTTGCTATTTATCATTCATTGAATGCTCAGCATCTAAACCTACATAAGCAGCTCAATGTCTTAAAAATTAAAATATTGTCAATGACCAGATAAATGAGGCTAGCTATTTTTAGGAGCATTACAGCAGAGCATTATTAGATGTTTGGGCGGAAAGCGTACTTTCAATAGCGTGGGGGCAATAACTTACTAAGTGTCACCATAAAACGTGCTACCGATCATGGTAACACGTCTCGCCATCTAACATTTTTGCTGGTATTGCTATTGATCCTAAATCCGTTAACCGTGTGTCTGAATTAGCTCAGCTTATCTGCACGCTCGCTTTTTTGCAGCATATTATTGATCGGTTTGGCTAATGCCAATAAGACAACGGCTGTGACCACCAAAAAGATCGTCATCATCGTAAATAAGCCCGGCAACCCTTCGATCTTATCCGCTGATACTTGACCACCAAAGAACGCAGCAACCAAATTACCTAAAGCAAGAGAAGCAAAGAAAAGCCCCATCATCTGACCTTGCATGCCTTTTGGCGCAAGCTTAGTCATTGCAGACAGACCAACAGGACTGAGCGCCAACTCACCAAGGGTCAGCAATAATAAACTACCCACTAACCATAAAGGTGAAGCCAATCCACCATCGCTAGTCAAAATGCTTTTTGAGGCAAATATCATCAAGGCAAAGCCTGCAGCGGCAAACAACATACCAAGCGCAAACTTTACCATACTATTTGGCTCAAGGCCTCGATTGGCAAGCTTGACCCAGACAATGCTAATGATCGGCGCTAATATTAAAATAAACAAAGGATTAAGCGATTGAAACCAAATACTAGGCACTTCAAAGCCTAAAACATTCAGGTCTGTATAGCGATCGGCGAACAGGTTAAAAGACGTTGGCTGCTGCTCAAAGCTTGACCAAAATAGCGTCGAGCCGATGATTAAGATAAAACAAATTAACAAACGCAGCTTGTCAGTTTTATCCAATCGCGGTGAAATAAACATGACAGCAAAGTATAATATGACGACTGCGGCAATGAGGTAAGTCATATACTGAGCAACCATTTCAGGGTTAAATGGCATAATACCAGTCGACACTAAGACAGTAATGGCAGCAAGTAGCGCGAGAAACCCGCCAACCCAGCGACCTACATTTTTGAAACGTCCAGTCGTTTGTTCCCATTCAGGCGTAATGTTTTTGGCACGAGCATAACGATTTAAGGTTTTTTTAGCTGAAAAACGATAAATCAATAGTGAAGCTAACATGCCAAGACCACCGACACCAAAGCCTACATGCCACATACCTTTTTCTTTAAATACGCCAACGATAAGGGCAGCCAGTAGCGCACCAATATTGATACCCATATAAAATAGAGTAAAGCCGCTATCACGGCGTGCATCGCCTTTGGGATACAACGTTCCGACCATCACGGAGATACAGGTTTTAAATAAGCCTGAACCGAGAACGATACACATCAAACCCACAAAAAACAGCGTCATCCCAAACATAGCCGATAGTGCGATACACAAATGACCAAGGGCGATAATAATACTACCCCACCAGAGTGCACGCTCTTGACCGAGCCAATTATCAGCCAACCAGCCACCCGGTACTGCCGCTAAATATAACGAACCAGCAAAAATACCATAGATAGCAGAAGCTGTAACTTCATCGAAACCAAAACCGCCACTACCGACGGTCGCTACCATAAATAATACTAATAGTGGACGGATACTATAATAAGAGAATCGCTCCCACATTTCTGTGAAAAACAATGGACGTAGCGGCTTAGGGTGCCCCATAAATCCATTATCTAGTGCTGCCAATTCAGCAGCACTAACCTCTGACTTTGATTCTGCACTCATAACTTTATTCCTTTAAAGACCACTGTATTAACGACCAAATATATAATTATCCCGACAAGCGGTCATATAGGCGCATCATTGTTTCACTTGGATATAATCAAGTAAAGAAATAATTGGTCAATAATTACACAAATACCCACAAAAAAGCCCGCTATCATTGGCTGAAAGCGGACTTTTATTTTTAGCATCAATGTCAGTGATGACGACGCTGTTGTGCTTATGGTATTACAATAATACTTAGGTTTTAAGCAAAAACACTTAGGCTTTAAGCAAAAATACTTGGACTTTAAGCGAAGCGGTTTGTCGATCCGTACTTTAAAAAAGTAGCATCGACTTACGTATATTACTGTGCGGCTACCGCTTCATCAGTGGTATCACCCGCTTCCAAATCACCGTCTGCTTGCTCAGCCGTTAGATCAGCATCTGCAACCGCAGTTTGACTGACTGTACCAGAAGCAGTTGCAGTACCAGCTTCTGCAGTAACCACAGCGCTATCAGTATCGGTCGCTGGGGTAACGCTTGCGTCTGCAGCAGTATCAGTCGCTGTAGCATCCGCGGCTACAGGTGCTGTTTCAGCTGGCGCAGTGTCTTCAGCAGCAATCGCTTCTGCTTCATCAGCCGCCGCTGAGGTTTCGGTTGTCTCAGCAGTAATGTGCTCGCCTGCTGGACGCAAAAATCCAGAAATACCAATAAGTAAGACGATACCTAAAAATAAGGCAACACCGCCTAAAGCAAATAAGAACTCTTTTTTAGGGTTGTTTTCGACAATATGTTCTGACATACCTTATCCACCTTGCACAAAATATTTAAAATATTGGTCTATTATATCGCAATTCGTACCGATTTGTTAAAACCCTTAAGTATTTAAAGGATTTATTATCAACAAACTTTGCCACTCGCTTTTGTGGTTAATTCTCATAACCCATTCTAGCGATTCATTATGACTTGTAATAATAGCCAGTTATTTTAGCGACTTACCCAAACGCGGTTGCGGCATCCCACGCTTACCAAAGTAGCTCAAGACAAGTAACAGCGTAATGATAAAGAGAATCGGATAATTACCGAAGCTCATAAAAGGTGTATTACCAACCCGCGCCTGAACATCACCGCGCAATACGGTGCGCTCAAACTGCGGTGCACGCTCGACGATACGACCTTTATGATCGATGATCGCGGTCACGCCCGTATTGGTCGCACGCATAAACCAACGCCCATTCTCTAGCGCGCGCATCTGCACCATTTGCAGATGTTGCAATGGACCTGCCGACGTACCAAACCAAGCATCGTTTGAGATGGTCAATAAGAAGTCCGTGCCAATCGCGTTTTTACGAGTGGTATCAGGGTAAGCCACTTCATAACAGACTGCTGAGCCCAAATTATGACCACGTACACGCAGCGGTGATTGGTTGTCACTACCACGACTATAGCTCATGATTTCTTGACTACCAGCAAGGTTTGGCAAGATATCTAACATGCCTTCGAAGGGAATATATTCACCAAATGGTACCAGGCGCTGCTTTTTATACATGCCCTCAGCGTCACTACCTAGCGCAACCACGCTATTATAAAATGGCGGATATTTATCCGTTTTTGGGTCAAAGTTTTCTAAATCTCTATAAGGAATACCTGTTACCCACGTGGTATCTGTTTCTTTGGCCATTTTAACCATTTCACTGATAAAGCCAATCGCTTCATCTTGAAACATAGGAATCGAGGATTCTGGCCATAAGACGATATCGCGATCCCACTCAGTACTTGTCAGAGTTGCATAAATTTTTAGGGTTTCTATTTGATATTCGGTGAGCCATTTTAAATCTTGTGGAATATTACCTTGGATTAAGGACACGGACAAATCAGGTGTGCCTTTTGGTTTCGTCCATTGCGGATTAATCAACCATAACGCGCTGCTAATGACCAACAATGCTATCGACGGAATCATATAGCCGCCACGGCGACGCAATAGCTCAACCAAACTGGCTGCCAATAATACCGCCACAAAAGACACTGCAAAGACGCCAGCAACTGGTGCTAATGACGATAACCAATACTGCTCCGTAAAGGCATAACCGACAAACAACCACGGGAATCCAGTGAACAGCCACGTTTTCAGCCACTCTTGGAGTATCCATAGCGCCGCAAACGACAATGGCTGACGACCGACCATACGGTTGAAAACCAACGCCAAAAAGCCATGGAATAAGCCCATGCCTAACCCCATCAGCGCAATCATAATCAGCGCAAGCCACGCTGGCGTATCGCCATAAACATGAATAGAGGTGTATAACCAAAATGCACCAACGCACCAAAGTCCCGTACCATAAGCCTGACCGATAAGAAAAGCACGTTTACCGCTCATATCAGGCATCAATAATGCATATAAAATAGCAGGCGAAACCAATGCTAGTGGCCAAATGCCATAAGGCGCCAGTGCAAATATAAACACCGCACCTGCCAACAACGCAATCAATACCGTCAGCGCTATAGGCAAACCCTTTGGCTTATCAGGGTTCAGGCGTTTTTGTAAATCAACAGTAGACAGGCGCATAGCAGTTATCCAAAACCATATTTTTCAAAATTTTAAGCGTCAACATTCAGATGAAAACCAAGCTGAAGCAGACCGTATTGTGTTTTGTACAGTATCTAAAAGTTAAACCCGCCCATGATACCAGTCTCAACCCATTAATAGGTAACATTGCGTAGCAAATACCCAATAGCAAACACAAAAAAAACACGACCGCAATCGTGTTTTTTTGAGTATATCAAACAATGTTTAGGTCGCTATCGACACATCAATGACTGCCTATCAATATTTGCTGATCAGGATTGATTTTGGTGAGCTCAAGATTTTGGATAAAACGCCCTTCAACATCAGTAATAGTGATTTTCCAATCATCTATCACCACGCTTTCACCTTCCAAATCACCCACATAACCAAGCGCCTGCATGACTAGACCACCCATGGTATCGACATCCGTATCATCAAAATGACTGCCAAGCTCATCATTACAGTCTTCAATCACGGTAGACGCTTGCACACGCCACGTATTTGGTTTTTCAGGATCAGCGACGATGTTATTGATATCACTGTCTTCATCGAAGTCATCATGCTCATCGACGATGTCACCCACAATCTCTTCAAGCAAGTCTTCCATGGTAACGACACCGCCAAAGTTGCCGAATTCATCGACGACAATCGCCATATGTACTTGGGTACGCTGCAATGAGCGTAACAAGGTATCAGAACGTGCCGTCTCACTAATATATAGCGGCTGACGTACCAAATCTCTCAAACGTTTGCTATCGATTTTATCTTCTTGATCGCGCACCATATGCACAAGAATAGGAATCAAATCTTTTGCCAATAAAATGCCAATGACGGCATCATCATCTTGACTGTCAAAGACAGGATAGCGCGAATGGGTGGTCTCAAGGATGATATCCATCACCTCAGCGAGACTGGTGCTTTCGTGTAGCCCAACCACTTGCGGACGCGGAGTCATGATTTCGCGCACTTGTGTCGCAGGCAGATCCAGCACGCCTTCTAACATATCGACGGTATCAGGCTCTAAGAACTGGCGCGAGTCTTGTACCAGACGAATCAATTCGTCACGGGTTTCGGGGGCGGTCGATAGCCAGCGTTTTAAGCCGCGCATCGACCAACTACTCGGGCTGGGAGTGTCGTCAGACATGGTGATGTGATTTAACCTCTTTAGTTAATAACAATTAAAATAATACGTAAAAACAATAATACGTAATAACAGACGTAGATGGGGATGAATACAGCAAATAAAACAGATCTTTGATTATTAAATTATAAATGGAGCAGATCAAAGTAGCTTCACTTTAGCGCAAGGCTCACCGACATTCAACGATAAATTCACTCAAATTGTATTGTCAGTACGTTATAAACTTTGCTATGGTCAAAGCCTTCACACACCAAAGCACACCCTATGTCGCTACGTTCCTTTTTCTCTCGCCTGCTCACGCCGCACTCACATAGCCATCGTTCAGATAACGGCTTGGACACGCTTGAGTCAAATAATCATGGTTCGGATAGACACGGCTTAAAAAATAACACTGCGAATGGTCGCCAACCGACACCTACATGGCGATATTATTTTGTACAGTTTTTCATCATTATTACCTTGCTACTGTCAGCCGTCTGGTTATTGCTGGCGATTTGGTATCAGTTTGGGGCAGGCTCTGCCATCACTTGGTTAGCCGCAATTTTCATTGTTGGTGTACTGACAGCCTTACTGAGCGTTCGCTATTGGCCGAAAATAGCTCAGCGCTTTGATCATAAACAACACAGCAGTAAACCATGGAGCAACAAAGCAACCATAAATAGCAAGTCAGTAACTAAATGGTTAACCGCTTTATATGGTGCTATTTGGTTGGTAGGCGTTGGCTGGTTCTTCTCTATTGAACCCCAGCAAGAGCGCGACTGGATGGCTGAGGTAAGTGAAAGGGTCACTTATGAGCGCGATGCAACCAACCCTAATTTAGTGACCCTAACCAATGTACGTAACTTTGATTGGCATACCGACACGGAGGCGACCGAACGCTGGGACACACGTACCATTGATATGTCTAAACTATCTGGCGTCGATGTCACCAACTCTTACTGGATGGGTCCACTAATTGCCCATACTTTGGTCAGCTTTCGTTTTGAAGATGATAGACCACTTGCTTTCTCGTTTGAGATTCGTAAAGAAGAAGGCGAGTCGTTTTCGGCATTGGCAGGATTTTTTAGACGCTATGAGCTGAGCCTGATTGCCGCAGAAGAGCGCGATATTATTTATACCCGAACGAATGCGCGTGGCGAGCAAGTTTATCTATTTCCCGTTAGCAACTTGCAGCAGCACGAGGTCAAGTCACTATTTGAATCTTACTTAACCGCTGCCGATGAATTGAATACCAAGCCTGCTTGGTACAACACATTACTCAGTAATTGCACCAATATCATTTTTTATATGGCGCGTATCGTCAGTGGCGATCGCCTGCCGTGGGATTATCGGATTTGGGTCTCTGGCTGGCTGCCAAATTATCTATATGATGTCGGTATGCTTGACGCTAATCCAGAAAAGACTGGACAGCCGTGGTCAATGGATACATGGTACGAGCGTACCCATATCAACTCAAAGGTTAAAGAATTCAATAATCAAATCAATCTAGTGTCTGACGTTAATAGCAACGAAAACAGCCGCGAGTTTTCTGAGCAAATTCGTCAGAATATTCCTATCCCGCCATTGGCTGACACGCAAGAAGATGCTGAGGCAAAAGCCAAATCTGCAGCTCATGCTTCTTATTAAAATTAAGTAGCATTGTACTTTTATCCTCCAATAATACCAACGTCACTGATTTCACTGATTTCAGTAACTCTCAGTATTATCAAGGCTTCACCCAGCTGACCACCCGCTCCTCCATCGCTTCATCAGACATACCAGTCTCAGAAACACAGCGCCCAGCCACGCCAACATTGGCAGCACGCATTTGTTGCTGCGTTAGCACTGCATCTTGGGTCAATAACAAATGCCAACTTGGCAAATTTTGTCCTTTATACAAACGCTTATAGGCGCAGTGCGAAGGCAACCACATCATCTGCGGCAGATTGTCCATGGTCAGCTGAATACAGTCTGGTACATGCTCTTGACGCGTGTCATAGTGCTGACAATAACCCGTCGTACAGTCCATTAGCTGGCAAGTCACATCGGTATACTCGACCAACTCTTCATCCACATCACCATGCTCATCTTCGTCAATATACTTAATCAAGCAGCAACTACCACAGCCATCACACAACGCTTCCCATTCGCTATGATTGAGTTCTGACAGTGCAAAGCACGACCAAAAATTCGGACGCAATGTGTCATTGAGCTTACTGTCATGGTCGCTATTGCTTTCATTACCACTATCAGGAAATAAGCTCACAGCTGATTTTTCCGTGACTTTTAGCGGCAAAGTTTCGTCAGATTCTAGATGAGCTGCACAGTTGTTTAACAAATTTAGTGTCATAAAGGTGCCGTAGCATTTTGATAAAGAGCGTTACAGTATTATAGCTGTTTTTGCCTAGGTTGAGCGTTAAGGTAGTAAAAGTAAGAAAAACGATATAGCAAAAACACAGACAAATCACCTCTATAACGTAAAACTCCTCACATAAAAAAGGATAATAATATGTCAATTAAGACTTTTGAATTAATCAGTACCACCGAAAACGGTGTCCAGCTTATCAGCTATGTGGCACTGCCAGAAAATGCATCTGACGACCATCCTGTTGCGGGAATTTTAGTAGCGCCAGAATGGTGGGGTATCGTTGATCACCCAAAATCAGTGGTCGAGCGCTTGGCAGAAGCAGGTTATGCTGCCGTCGCAATGGACGTTTACGGTGAAGGCAAGCTGACCACCGATGCTGCACAAGCGAATATGTGGATGGAGCAAGTATTAGAAGATCAAGATATGCTGATGGCGCGCTGCCGTTTAATCCTTAATGACTTTAGCGACCAGTTAGCCGTTGATGGTGACAATCTAGCAGCGATTGGCTTTTGCTTCGGCGGTAAGGTCGTGCTTGATATGGCTCGCGAAGGCATGCCATTAAAAGCGGTTGCCACTTTCCATGGCAACCCAACACCAAAACAGCCAGCGGATAAAAACTTCACCGCTAACGTATTGGTTGCTCACGGTCGCGATGATTCAATGGTATCAATGGAAGCAATAGAAGGTCTAAAATCAGAACTAGATGCTGCTGGTGTTGACTATATTATCGATGTTTATGACAACGCTAAACATGGTTTTACCAACCCACATGCCGATGAGCGCGCTGCTAAAAATGAGGTTGATCTTGGCTACAACGAAGCTGCTGCCAAGCAAAGCTGGGAAAACATGCTTGAATTTATGGAAAATAACTTAGGTAAATAATCTTTGAATCAGGCATATCAATAGCTGTTTTCAGGTTATTAACACACTATTTATTAACCCCTATCTATTAACCCAATATATAGCAGAGTGCGCCCGCCGCACTCTGCTTTTTTTATCGTAAACAAATCCATATTGATCATTACATATTTACAAAGGCTTACTAT
The DNA here is from genome assembly GCF_022129225.1 of Psychrobacter sp. Ps7. Lineage (NCBI taxonomy): Bacteria > Pseudomonadati > Pseudomonadota > Gammaproteobacteria > Moraxellales > Moraxellaceae > Psychrobacter > Psychrobacter sp. Ps7. The sequence goes on from NZ_JADQAH010000047.1 coordinate 21,765, forward strand.
TAGTAAGGATTTAAGACGCTAACATGATTATTGTACAGTCGTGATTCATATAATCGGTCACACCGCTTGCTGATAGCTCTCTAATCACTCACTAATAATAAGGTAAAACCATGAAAACCATCCAACAACTATTCGACTTTCATCATAAAACCATCATTATCAGTGGTGCAGCAGGCGCTATTGGTAGCGAGGCGGCACGGTTTTTAAGCTCATTAGGAGGCAACATTGTCCTCGCTGATTTAAATGAAGATAAAGTGAAGCAAATTGCCGCTGATATCGAAAAAGAAACAGGCAATGCAACCTTAGGCCTGAAAACTGACTTTACTGATGAGACGCAAATTGCAGCCTTGGTCGATGCAACTATTGAAAAATTCGGTAAGATTTCTGCAGTAGTCAACAACGTCGGTTGGGGTGCAAATACGCCTTTGTGGGAATCTACCACCGAAAAAATGGTCAATGCGTACAAGCTCAACACCTTGGGATCTTATCATTTAACTCGTTTATGTATGCCGTATTTAAAACAAGAAGAAAACGCCTCTGTGGTATTTTCTGGATCCATGGTTGGCAATACACCATCGCCAGAATTTATCGAATACAGCACAGCTAAAGCGGGCTTGCTAAATATGGTAAAAAGTATGGCGGTCGCATCAGGTCCTGAAGTGCGCTTTAATTCACTAATCATCGGTACAGTAGATAATGGTGCTTCCTCTGAAGAAGCTGGTTATACCCAAGAAATGATCGATAATGTGGTCAAAGGTATCGTCCTAAAACGACGTGGCGTGCCAGCAGATATCGCTCAAGCGATGGCGTTTTTGTTAAGTGATGCAGCGTCTTGGATTACTGGTGCTGAACTGACAGTCAATGGTGGCGGTGTTTACAAAAGCAAAATGCCAACCTCATAAACTCAGTCATCATTTTAATCATAAACTTATAAACGATACATAATAGGGCGTGTTGAGCATTCGAACATACTGGGTAGGATTTTATCTACTCAGTATTTTTTATGCATAAACCTACCTGATTAAACTTGGAACATAAACCATGACAACAACATTAAACGCAAAATTGCTAAAAGGCGCTATGCTTACTGGCGTAATCAATGCCTTCATTAACGGCGGCATACAATACTTCTTCTTAAAAACATACTCATCAATCGCAATATCTGTTGACTCTATTACCAATAATGAAGACACGGTGCTCGGTACCTCCGTTACCTTATCGATTACGTTAGCCATGATTTTGACTATGGTGGCTTATTTTGGTATCAAAGAAAAAAAAGTAGCCTTCTTCCCAACCGCTTTTTGGTTGACGATAAAGCATGGATTTTTCACCTTTGGGGTATTGACCTCTCTTGCTGTACTATGGCAAAAATACGCAGGTACGGTCGAAGTATCTTTGATTTCAGCTTTAATTATTATCGGTGTTATTGCAGGTATCGTCTCAGGTATGGTGAATTATCTAACCCTGCGTGAATGTACATTATCAGAAAGACATAAATTATATGCCGCTTAAACATCTTAGTTTATAAAGCATCAAGGTCAGCTCCATGATCGTGAACGAATAATCTTGGGCTAGCCCGTTTATTTTGATGAGCGCTTTGCTTGTGTTTGCTTTGAAATCGAGTCATCATCAAGCCATCAAATATTGAGTAACGGTGTGGTAGCGCTATGTCTGATATCAGCGGGTTTGTATGGCTTGTTTGTCTAGTAGTGATTATCGTTTTTTACCATAAACTAAAGCGACGCGTTGATCAGCTTCAACAAGACATCACGCAACTGCAAGATGAGTTACAAGCGCAGCAACACCGTGTCAGCTCTATGAATAATAACGCCAATAATGACGTTGATGTTCATACTGAACCAATGGCTCAAACGATAGCTGAGACTCACTCGCCCCAACCTATTATCGAGGAGCTATTTGACTCAGCACCTCCTTTACCTACTGCTACGATTAACCCGAAACCAATCCCTTCTCCAAAAAAACCATCGCCCATAGAGCCGGATGAGCGCTCACTACCTATCGTCACTTCACTCATTCACTCCATCAAAAACTGGTTTTTTGGCGGTAATCTAGTCGTACGCGTTGGCGTGATCGTCTTACTTATCGGTGTGGTGCTACTACTTCGCTTGTTAAGCGACTATATCGAAGTGTCGATAGCATCCAAGCTTTTAGCGATAGGCATCCTCGGTTTAGGTCTGGCAGCATTAGGTCTAAAATTGGCAAAAAATCGCTTTGCTTATGGCATCACCCTACAAGGCGCAGGCTTAGCGATTGCGTATTTAACGACCTTTTTTGCCTATAGCGTTTACCAAGTCTTGCCTAGTTTACCGAGTTTTATTGGGCTTGGGCTATTATCTGCGATTACCATTGCACTCGCCGTGCGTCAAAATGCCTTTCCACTAGCTTTGTTGGCATTATCGGGTGGTTTTTTTGCGCCTATTTTGACCAGTGGAAACACGGGCAGTTTGGTGGTACTGTTTAGTTACTATCTACTATTGAACGTGACGATTGCGATTATCGCGCATTACCGCCCATGGAAAATACTAAATTTATTCGGGGTCACTGTGACCTTTGGGTTGGCTTACTACTGGGGCATCAGTGAGAATTTGAGCACGGTCATTGAGGCGCAGCGCTGGTCTTTAGTCCTACTGGTCACCTTACATTTACTGCTATATCTGTTTGTCGTCATTCGCTACGCCCAACAAATCATTGCCTACAATACTCTTAATGAAACAGACATCATCCAGACAGAGAGCGCAGACAACGTAAAGCATTTAGATAGCGTTCAGGCAAGAAATAATAGCTATGTATTCCCTATTGATACTGGCTTGCTGTTTTCCGTGCCGATATTAGCCTTTGGTTTATTTGCGGCATTATTAGATGACATTTCTAACGCCTTAACCATCGCTAGTGCTATTTTAGCCACTGTTTATTTAGGACTCGGCTGGTTGTTTGTGCAGCGTAGCCAGCGTTATGCCTTAATCACCGAAGGCATGCTGGCTTTAGGGTTTGGCTTTTTAGCACTGGTGATCCCGCTGGCATTCGATGCTGAATGGATTGCTTTTGGCTGGTCAGTACAAGGACTGGCGCTGGTCTGGTTTGGACGGCGTTTATTGCGAGCTTGGTCAGTGTTATTTGGTTTGTTATTGCAGCTAATCAGTATAGGTATGCTGATGGTAAAAGTAGTCTTCGCCATTCAAGATTATCCAACATTGGCCTTAACCATTTCGGCTATCAGCTATCTAGCAACGATATTTATCTTACGCGTCAGCAACTCGCCAACTACATTGAATGATAGCAGCGACATCTTGGATAGCGACTTAAATAGCAGCTTAAACAATAACGTAAACAATGACTTAGAGTTATCCCAAGAGCAAAACACCACGCCAGATGCGATAGCAACCTATGCCAACGCATTAGGTATTAGCACTCATGCCGCCCAGCAATGGCTAACCTCAATCAACAGCCACAGCACCGTGTTTAATCTTGTTTGGCACAGTCCTATACTCATAAGGTTTTTGACCTTTACGGCTATAGCGTGGCTACTACAAGTGCTGCTGCTTGATTTTAACCAGTGGTTTGTCAGTTGGACACTGGCAACGACGACCATGATTGCACTCGCAGCTCTAATCAGCCTTGCCATATATTGGACAATCAATCGTTATCACTCGTGGATAGAAATCAGACAGCTTAGCCACGGCTTATCGATCGTCTTTTATCTCATGCTCGTCCTACAATTGCCACAAAAATTCGAGTTTCACTTAATATGGCAAGGAGCAGATTGGCTACTATTGACTGGTTTAATCGTTGGTTGGTTGATTATTGGACAATCGTGGTTAAAGACATGGTACGACCACTCCGAGCTGTCACGCTATGATGGCACAAGCTGGCTGGGAGCTAGCATTTTAATCATTGCTGCCGCCGTCCACTATGGACTCGCAGATTCCGCTGGCGTGATGGCTGTCTTGAGTCCAGCCATTTTAATATTGGCTGGATTATGGTGCTGTCATCGTTATGCTTACTATCCCAAGCAAAATACGCGTACAAACAAGGCATTCAAGCAAAGCCCACTGTACTGGTTTGATTGGCAACAAGCGCTATTGAGCTGCGCGGCTATCTTTGCGCCCATTGCTTTAAGTTGGGTCATCATTACCAACTGGTCTTATGATGGTGTAATTTGGGATATGTCATATTTTCCGCTATTGAATTTATACGACATTACCTCATGGCTGACGCTATTGGTTGGGTTTAGTCTATATTACATGAGCCAACATCGCCGCGATGAGAGTCGTATCGAATCAAGTGCAGCTGCCAAATCTAAGCGCATATTCACTACTGATAATTTACTGATTATATTAGGGCTTATCAGCTTTTGGCTGATTTCCAGTATGTTGGTCAGAACGCTACATACCTTTATCGGTACACCGTTGTGGGACAGCGCTCAGGGCGGCGCATGGAATAGCGAGCAAGTGCAGACAGGGTT